>CALLWO010000079.1 GCA_938016355.1 uncultured Boseongicola sp.
CAGCGTGGGCGCGAGATCGCGGTGTGGATTGGGTGGCGCTTGGCCACACGCAAGATGACGCGGCCGAGACGTTCTTGATGCGCCTTGCCCGTCAGGCAGGGGTGGATGGTTTGGCGCATATGGCGGCACGCTTTGAGCGCAATGATCTGACGTGGGTCCGACCACTATTGTCGCTTCGTCGCGCTGATTGGCGACAATACCTGCAACGTCGCAATGTTCGATGGGCCGAAGACCCCTCAAATGAAGATGAAACTTTTGATCGTGTGAAGGCGCGTCGCGTGCTCGCTGAATTGGCGTCGCTTGGTATCGACACGCACACAATCACCGCCGTTGCTCATCATCAAAGCAGCGCGAAGCTGGCGCTCAATCACTACACGTATCAGGAAACCGCTCAATATGGCCAAGAGGAACACGGAGACGTGATCTTGCCCACGGACATGGCCGAAAAAGGCCACCTGATCCCGCCTGAGATTATGTTTCGGATGCGTCGCGCGGCACTCTCGTGGGTGTCGGGAAGTGCGTATTCTCCGCGGTCCGAAGCCTTCATTCATCTGGATGCTGGCTTACACGAAAGCGGCACGCATACGCTTGCCGGATGTGTCGTGACGCGGTTGCCCGGCGAACGAAGATATCTGGACCGTTGGCGAATCACTCGTGAATACAATGCGGTAAAGGATGTCTCATCGTCCACAAACGCGCTTTGGGACGGGCGCTGGCAGATGACAGGCCCACATCACGAGGATCTTGAGGTGCGCGCCTTGGGGGATGCACTTTCGCAAGTCCCCAAATGGCGCGAAACCGGGCTTCCACGCCAGTCTTTGTTGGCTTCTCCCGCGATTTGGCAAAATGACACGCTGATTGCCGCCCCAATCGCCGGGCTTAAGAACGGTTGGGAAGCCTCCGCAACAGGTCGCGGAACTTTCACACAATTCCTCTTATCCCGTTGAAGATTTGGCCTCAGAGGTTATTTAATGTGACAGTCGGACGGATGGCCGTTTCCATCCATGGTATTTTCCAAAGGAGCCTCCTTTGAATAACGCGCGCAGCATTGCCTTTTGGGTCGTCTTGTTTCTTTTGATCCTGGCGCTTTTCAACGTGATCTCAGGGGGCCAGTCGAACTTGGCAACCTCGACGGTCAGCTACTCTGATTTTGTCGAACGTGTCGAAGGCGGCGATGTCTCGAATGCGACGATCGACGGCGAACGGATCATATTCCGTGGCGCGGATGGCCGCGACTACGTGACGATCCAGCCCGAAGGGGCGGGGGCCACGGATCTTCTGGTCACCAACGACGTCAGTTTCCGGGCCGAGGCTCAGGAGCAGTCAGGCTTTGTGACGATCCTCATGACCTTCCTTCCGTTCCTGCTTTTGATCGGTGTGTGGATCTACTTCATGAACCGGATGCAGGGCGGCGGTCGCGGCGGCGCGATGGGCTTTGGCAAATCAAAGGCCAAGCTTCTGACCGAAAAGCATGGTCGCGTGACGTTTGACGATGTGGCTGGCATCGACGAAGCCAAGGAAGACCTTGAAGAGATCGTTGAATTCCTGCGCAATCCGCAGAAGTTCTCGCGCTTGGGCGGTAAAATCCCAAAGGGCGCCTTGCTTGTTGGCCCTCCGGGCACAGGTAAAACGCTTCTTGCGCGCGCGGTTGCAGGTGAAGCCGGCGTGCCGTTCTTCACGATTTCGGGTTCTGATTTTGTCGAAATGTTCGTCGGTGTCGGTGCAAGCCGCGTCCGCGACATGTTCGAACAAGCGAAGAAAAACTCGCCGTGCATTGTCTTTATCGACGAGATTGACGCCGTCGGGCGTTCGCGTGGCGTCGGCTATGGCGGCGGCAACGACGAACGTGAGCAAACGTTGAACCAATTGCTGGTCGAGATGGACGGCTTTGAGGCCAACGAAGGCATCATTATTGTGGCCGCAACGAACCGCCCAGACGTTCTTGACCCTGCGCTTTTGCGTCCCGGTCGTTTTGACCGTCAGGTTCAGGTGCCCAACCCGGACATCAAAGGCCGCGAGAAAATTCTCGGCGTCCATGCCCGTAAAGTGCCGCTTGGCCCCGACGTCGACTTGCGCATTATTGCGCGTGGGTCCCCGGGCTTCTCGGGCGCGGATCTTGCCAACCTAGTCAACGAATCCGCCTTGATGGCCGCGCGTATCGGACGTCGGTTTGTCACGATGGAAGATTTCGAAAACGCCAAAGACAAGGTGATGATGGGGGCCGAACGCCGCTCAATGGTCATGACCGAGGACGAGAAAAAGCTGACCGCGTATCACGAAGCCGGTCACGCGGTGGTCGGGTTGAACGTGCCGCAGCACGATCCGATCCACAAAGCCACGATCATCCCACGTGGTCGCGCGTTGGGGCTTGTCCTGTCACTGCCCGAGCGGGATCAGCTTTCCGTCAGCTATACGAAATACACCTCGAAAATCGCCATGGCGATGGGCGGGCGTGTGGCCGAAGAACTGATATTCGGCAAAGAGAACGTCACCTCTGGTGCGGCGTCGGATATCCAGCAGGTCACCCGGATCGCGCGTGCAATGGTCACGCAATTCGGCTTTGACGAAGACCTTGGCTATATCGACTATGCCAACGAACAGCAGTCGCATCTTGGCACTTATGGTGGCGGAACGAACCACTCGGGCATCACGCAAAAGACGATTGATGACAAAGTGAAAGCGCTCGTTGACGAAGGCTATGAAACCGCCAAGCGCATCCTCACCGAAAAGGCGGATGACTTGGAAAATCTGGCTCAAGGGCTTTTGGAATACGAGACACTCACCGGCATCGAAATCACCAAGGTGATCGCTGGCGAGCCACTCAATCGCGGGGACGATGATGACGATGCGCCAGCCGACACTGGCGGCACAGCTTCGGTCACTGCCATTCCAAAGACCAAACCAAAAGCCAAATCATCGGATGACGATGGTGGCATGGAGCCGGAACCGTCTTCCTAAGGCACTCCGTTCATGAAGAAAAAGATGCCCCGCTTCGGCGGGGCATTGTCATTTCAGGGGCATCGGTTGATCATTGATCCAATCGAAAATTGAAAGCCCGTTTGAATGCTCTCGCAAATCGCCGATATTGCCGACCTCATCGCCGCCTTTGCCATCGTGGTCTCGCTCCTGTTCGTGGCCTACGAACTGCGCGAAACCCGAAAGCAAACAGAGCTGACAAACTGGCGCGAAGTGCTGCAAACGCTCACCGATTACAAATCGCAAACCAATGATCCGGCGCTTTCTGAAATCATCGTGCGCGGCCACGCTGATTACCACGCGCTGAGCGCAGCCGAACAACTCACCTTTGGTCTCTATCTCGAACAGGGCGTTCATATCATTGGCAACTTCCTCAAACACAACGACTCCCTTCCCGAGAAACTCGTCGGGTTAGAAGGCGCGATTGGCAACCATTTCCACGAAATGCTCACGACGTCGGGTGGCGCGGAATGGTGGAGGCAATCACAAGAAAACCACCGTTTCATGCCGGACACCTACCGCATAACCAACGACCTTTTGGAACGGCGCAAGGCAAACGGCGGCGAACCGCTGAACAGTAAAAAGACCTGACGAGACATCCTCATGCCCGCATTGAAACCAACTCAAATCACAGGCCGCATCGTTTGGCTGGGGCGCGTCCCCGACCGCGATACTTCCGAGATCACTACATTACCGCGCATTGAAATGCCGCTGACATTCGCAGGCCCGCCGGATGAAATCCACGCAGGTCTCACCCGGCCCTCCTGTTCGCGCGTGAAATCGCAATACCCCAAAGGCACCGAGATCCGAAACACGCGTCAGCTCTCGATCGTGTCAGCCGATGAACTGAGCGACATCGCCGAAACACTTGATCTGGACGGGATTGAACCCGCTTGGGTCGGGGCGTCGATTGTTGTCGAAGGCATCCCGGACTTCAGCCATATCCCGCCTTCGTCGCGGCTTCAGGCACCTTCGGGCGCAACGGTGACAATTGATATGCAAAACCGCCCCTGCCTTTATCCCGCCATGACAATCGAAGCCGCGCGCCCGGGCCACGGCAAAGCCTTCAAAGCCGCCGCCAAAGGATTGCGCGGTGTCACCGCATGGGTTGAGCGCGAGGGCACGCTCAAGCTGGGGGACGTCCTTACTCTGCACGTGCCAGACCAGCGGGCCTGGGCCGGCCGGCAAAGTTAGAACGAGTTCGAAACACTAGGAAGAGTGCTGAGAGTTTCCGCGATCTGACGTGCGGTTCTGCCACAAAAGTTTCCGATCCAAGGCACGGGTTACCCGCCTTCGACGCAAGCGACGTCGAAAATGTCGAAATTCGACCCCGCAAAGCTTGCCTGACCCCCTATAGCGAAGGAAACCCGTATTAAGCGGCGTACTCAAAGGGAGGGACCCATGTCCTACAAAAGCGATATCGAAATTGCGCGCGAAGCGTCGAAAGAACCCATTCAGGCGATTGGCGATAAAATTGGTATCCCGACAGAGCATCTGCTCCCCTATGGACATGACAAAGCGAAAGTCGGGCAGGACTTCATCAATTCGGTGCAGGACCGCACCGATGGCAAGCTGATCCTTGTCACGGCCATCAACCCGACACCGGCTGGCGAAGGCAAGACCACGACCACGGTCGGGCTTGGTGACGGCCTGAACCGTATCGGTAAGAAAGCGATGATCTGCATCCGCGAAGCGTCGCTCGGTCCGAACTTCGGGATGAAAGGTGGCGCTGCCGGGGGTGGTTATGCGCAGGTCGTGCCGATGGAAGATATGAACCTGCACTTCACTGGCGACTTTCATGCGATTACCTCGGCCCACAGCCTTCTGAGCGCAATGATCGACAACCACATCTAGTGGGGGAACGAACAAGAAATCGACGTGCGCCGTGTACAGTGGAAGCGCGTTGTCGACATGAACGACCGTGCGCTGCGCCAAATCACCTGCTCGCTCGGTGGGGTCGCCAATGGCTTCCCGCGCGAAGGCGGGTTCGACATCACCGTCGCGTCCGAAGTCATGGCGATCCTTTGCTTGGCAAATAATCTTAAAGACCTCGAAAAACGCCTTGGCGATATGATTGTCGCATATCGGCGTGACCGTTCCCCGGTCTTTGCCCGCGACATCAAAGCCGAAGGCGCGATGACGGTGCTCTTGAAAGACGCGATGCAGCCGAACCTTGTGCAGACGCTCGAAAACAACCCGGCATTCGTCCATGGCGGCCCATTCGCGAACATCGCGCACGGTTGTAACTCGGTCATCGCGACAACGACCGCTCTGAAGCTGGCCGACTACGTCGTGACCGAAGCTGGCTTCGGTGCCGACCTTGGCGCGGAAAAGTTCCTCAATATCAAATGTCGCAAGGCTGGCCTTTCACCTTCGGTCGTCGTCGTCGTTGCAACGGTGCGTGCGATGAAGATGAACGGAGGTGTCGCCAAGGCTGACCTGGGCCAGGAAAACGTCGATGCGGTCAAGGCGGGGTGCCCAAACCTTGGTCGCCACATCGAAAACGTGAAGTCTTTTGGCGTGCCAGTCGTGGTCGCGATCAACCACTTTGTCACGGACACTGACGCGGAAGTGGACGCCGTCAAAGCCTATGTCGCCCAGCAAGGCGCGGAAGCCGTGCTCAGCCGCCATTGGGAACTGGGTTCGGAAGGTTCTGCCGATCTTGCGAAAAAGGTCGCGGAAATTGCCGACGCAGGAACCGCGAACTTTGCGCCGATCTATCCCGACGAGATGAGCCTCTTTGACAAAATCCAAACGATTGCAAAGCGCATCTATCGGGCGGACGAAGTCCTTGCAGACAAGAAAATTCGCGATCAGCTGAAGCTTTGGGAAGAGCAGGGATATGGCCATCTGCCGGTCTGCATGGCCAAGACGCAATACAGCTTTTCGACCGACCCCAACTTGCGCGGCGCGCCCACCGGTCACTCGGTTCCGGTGCGCGAAGTTCGCCTTTCGGCGGGGGCGGGCTTTGTGGTTGTCGTCTGCGGTGAGATCATGACAATGCCGGGTCTGCCCCGCGTTCCGTCTGCCGAGGCAATCCACCTCAACGACGAAGGCCAGATCGAAGGGTTGTTCTAAACCAAATGCACACAGCCGAGATCATATGGGCGTGCGAGGGCGATTTTGCTTCAGGGCAATATTCGCGCGCGCACCACTGGCGGTTTGACGGCGGCATCGAAATTGTCGCCGCTCCGTCGCCGACGATCGTACCGCCACCGCTTGGTCTGGCCGAAGCCGTTGACCCTGAAGAAGCTTACATCGCGTCCATTTCGTCCTGTCATATGCTGTGGTTTTTGGACTTTGCTCACAAGGCTGGATTTTCTGTCGTGCGGTATCGCGACACGGCGGAAGGGGCGCTCAAAAATCACGACGGCAAAGTGTGGATCCCCCGCGTCGATCTGAATATCGAAGTCGCGTTTGACGGGGAAGCCCCGGATCAGGAAACGCATCTCGCTTTGCACGAAAAAGCGCATCACGCGTGCTTCATCGCGAATTCGGTTCGAACCGAAATCGTGGTTAATTTGAAATGAGGATATGACCATGAGCGCCACGATCATCGACGGCAAAGCCTTTGCAGCAACTGTTCGCGAGAAAGTTGCGACCCATGTTTCGCGCCTGAAAGACGAACACGACATCACGCCGGGACTGGCGGTTGTCCTCGTCGGCGAAGACCCCGCAAGCCAAGTTTACGTCCGTTCCAAAGGCAAGCAAACGGTCGAAGTGGGCATGAAAAGCGTCGAGCACAAGCTTGATGCCGACACGTCCGAAGCTGATCTTCTGGCGCTGATCGACAACCTCAACAATGACCCAACTATCCACGGCATTCTCGTGCAATTGCCGCTGCCCGGGCATTTGGACGAAGATCTGGTCATAAACTCAATTTCACCTGAAAAGGACGTCGACGGCTTTCACATCTCCAACGTCGGTTTGTTGGGAACGGGTCAGAAATCCATGGTGCCATGCACGCCACTTGGCTGCCTGATGATGCTGCGCGATCACCACGGGTCCCTGTCCGGGCTGAACGCCGTCGTCGTCGGACGCTCAAACATTGTTGGCAAACCCATGGCGCAACTGCTGCTTGGCGATAGCTGCACCGTGACCATTGCGCACTCGCGCACGAAAGATTTGCCTGATGTCGTGCGCCGCGCGGATATCGTTGTGGCCGCCGTGGGGCGTCCGGAAATGGTGCCCGGCGATTGGATCAAAGAAGGCGCCACCGTGATCGACGTCGGGATCAACCGGATTGATGCGCCCGAAAAAGGCGAAGGCAAAACCCGCCTCGTCGGCGATTGCCATTTCGAAAGCTGCGCGGATGTGGCCGGTGCCATCACTCCGGTTCCCGGCGGCGTCGGCCCGATGACCATTGCCTGCCTTTTGGCAAACACCGTGACCGCGTGCTGCCGCGCGAACGGGTTGGCAGAACCCGAAGGCCTGACGGCCTAAACCTTTACGCCGCGCGTTGCCGGGTCGCAAAGTAACAAAGAGAGGGCAGACTGCCCCATCGTGCGATCCTTTTCTCGCAATCTCTTCGCTTCGATTACTTTTTTGAACAAAGGAAGTGCGCGTCTACGCCTTGACCTGTGAAGGGATCAATCGTTTGCTCAAACGTGACTAGAAAACACGTGAGGGCCACATGGCGAAAACCTATAGCGGCGAAAAAATCGACATCGGATTTGACATGAAGCGCTGTATTCACGCGCGCAACTGCTTCCTGAAACTCCCCCAAGTGTTCGATCCCGAGCGGCGCCCATGGGTCGACCCTGACGCGGCCTCCGCCGACGAAATCGCTGCGATGGTGCGCACATGCCCGTCAGGCGCGCTTTCCTATACCCGAAAGGACGGCGTTGCAGAGGAGGCTGCGCCAGGGATCAATCGGCTGTCAGTTCTGGAAAATGGCCCCAACGCGCTGCACGGAAATCTGGTCGTTGACGGCGAGGCGATGACTCGCGCAACGCTCTGCCGGTGCGGCAAAACCAAGAACCCTCCGTTTTGTGACTATTCCCATGTCGATGCTGGCTTTGCAGCGACCGGCGAACCGGAACCCAGCGGGAAAGACGCGCCGGGTGATGATGCTGGCGAAGAACTCCACATCACCGGGTTCGAAAACGGCCCGCTCGAAGCGCGCGGTGCGCTCGAGATTACAAGCGGCACCGGCAACCGGCTGCACCGGGGAACACGCGCCTTTCTGTGTCGCTGCGGCCAGTCAAAGAATAAACCGTTTTGCGACGGGAGCCACAAGGCGGCCGATTTCGAAGTCCCCGGCAGCTAGACCTCACAGTACTTCGGCCAGGCGGTTGTAGCTCGTTTCCATACCGTCGCTCATGCCGCTTTCGATCATTTCCTCTCGGGCCTCTTGCGAGGGGAAGGTCAAAAGCAAGGTGACCTTTGTGCCGATATCGCTCGGCTCAAACCGCGTTTCGACATGGGTGTCCGGCATCGGGGGGTCGCTCTCAAAAGACTCGCGATGCACAATCAAATTCGGGCGATCCACCACATCGTAGGTGCCGTTCAACGAAAACCCGTTGCCGCTCTCATCAACCCACGTATACCGCAGTTTGCCGCCGGGGCGCGCATCGCTGCTGCACTCCGGCATGCTCCAGCCCTCGGGGCCAAGCAACCATTTTGACAGAATCTCTGCATCTGTATGAGCGTCAAACACGCGCTCCGGGGATGCTTTGAAATGACGTGATACTTCCAGGGCGGTCTCACCGATTTTCTTTATGGTCAGGTTCATCTGTCTTCCTCTTTTTCTTCTAACAGGGCGTCTAGGCGGGCGTAATTGGCGTGCAAAGTTGCGCGTAATTTCCCCGTCCAAACGAGAACTTCTTCTAATTTCAGTGGGTTCAGGCGCACGGGCCGCCTTGTGCCGACCTTGCGTCGTTCAATCCAGCCGCTGTCTTCAAGCACCTTGAGGTGGCGCGACACTGCCGGCTGGCTAATTGTAAATGGCTGCGCAAGCTCTGTGGCGTCGGTTTCTCCTTCTTCGGCCAGCCGACTGATAATCGCGAGGCGAGTCGGGTCAGAAAGGGCGGCAAAGGTAGAAAAAATCTTCATAACAAAATCATTATATAACGATAATGTTAAACAGACAAATACTTTTCTTCAAGCCGCCTTGGGAACTGGTACGGCAATGATTTTTCGTCCGGTCAGGTACGCTGTGGCATGTGCATCAAACAGCCCGCGAAGCGCAGGCGTCGTCCATCGCAAGCCGCCTGTGTAACACCCAAATGCCGGAAGGATCAGACGCGTCGCGTCGCAAAGAAAACACGGGCGAGACGTGGCGCGGATAGTGGCCTTGGGATGAAAATGCCCCGATATCTCGCCGGCGCGCGTATCTTTCGCTGCGATGTGGCGAAAAACCAAACCGTCACTTCGATATTCCGCGTGATGTTCGCCACCAAGGTCGACCGGGCCCGGATCATGGTTGCCTTCGACCCAAAGCCACCGACGACCTGCCTGCAGACTTGAGATCGTGGCGCGGTGCGCGTCCTCTAAATCCAAAGCCGCGCGGGTATCATCGAAACTATCCCCAAGGCACAGCACATGAGCGGGGTTCAGCCGCGCAATGTCGTCAGAAAGCCGCGTTAACGTTTCCGTCGTCTCATATGGCGGCAAAAGGGAACCACCGCGCCGGGCGATCCGTTCGGATTTTCCAAGATGCAGATCAGAGACAATCAGCATCTCCATGCGCGGCCAGAACAAGGAACCGCTCGCTTGCAAGGCAAGGATCTCGCCGGAAAATTCGATGCGTTGCTCGTTCATGCTTCGTTCTTGCTGTGATCCTGCGCGACGTCAAGCACAATGCAAATGGCCCCGGCGCAAATCGAACCGCCTCATGGTGCGCCCGCGGATTTGGGAAGCGTGTCGAGACCTGATGACGTCATCAACCGCGCGGCTTCCTCTTCCAAAAGTCGCTCGCGACCTTCGCCGTGCACCGGCACCTTTCCAACTTCAAGGAAAAGCGGCGCGGCAAGCGGGGTCACACGGTCGAGCACCACGTGGTCAATTCGCCCCGCGGTACGCGCCAACATTTCTTCGATACGACCAAAATCAACCAAGCCTTTCATCGCCTCGTCGCGGGTGATTTGCAGCATCAGGTGTTCGGGGTCGTATTTCGTCAACGTGTCATAAAGGATGTCAGACGAAAAAGACGTCTGACGCCCGGTTCGCTTCTGATGCCCCCAATTGCGCTCCAGCAGCCCGGCAATCGTGGCTGACGCCCGGAACGTGCGCTTCATCACCGCATTCCCACTCAGCCAGGTTTCGAATGCCTCGCGCAAGTTCTTCCCATCAAACAGCGGCCCCGGATCGGGGATTTCGTTCAACCCCCAAATCAACACCGCATAATCCGTAGCCACAAACCCACGCGGCTCCAACCCTGCGGCTTCCATTCGCTCGGTCACCAATAAACCCAGTGTTTGCATGGCGTTACGCCCGGCAAACCCGTAAACACAAGTGTGATGGCGCCCGTCGTGGGGAAAACTTTCGATCAACAGCCGATCACCGGTTGGCATCTTGGAAACGCGTCGCTGCAATGCGAGCCACTCCGCTGTGTGACGCGGCAGCTCTGGCCACGCTTCCTGCCCCAGAAGGCGCAAAATGCGCGCGGACAATTGCGTGGACGTGGCGAATTTCGTGCCCATGAAGGTCGCGATCTTTGGTGGCTTGTCGGCCCGCCGCGTGACCTCAACCGTCATTTCGCGCAAGCCTTCGTACCGCACGACCCTGCCGCCGATCAAAAACGTATCGCCTTGGGTCAATGTTGCGGCGAAGCCCTCTTCGATCTCCCCCAGCGGACGACCGCCCCCACGATTCTTGAGCCGAACTTTCAAAGTGTCAGTGTCTTGGATCGTGCCAAGGTTCATCCGGATCTGCTTCGTTGCGCGTGGGTCACGAAGCTCCCAAAGCCCATCGCTCCGCTGCTTCAATCGCTGCCAGCGATCATAGGCGCGCAGGGCGTAGCCCCCGGTCGCAACCATATCGAGGCAATCATTAAACGCCTCTTCACTCAAATCCGCATAACCGCCCGCCGACGTCAGCGTTTGCCAAAGCGCGCGCGCATCAAACGGCCCGCGGCACGCGTGGATCAATATGTGCTGGCAAAGAACGTCGCGTGGACCCGGTCCGCGTGGATCACCATCAAGATCCGCATCCCGAACGGCCTCCAACGCGGCAATGCATTCCACGACTTCAAACCGATTGGCCGGAACAAGGATCGCTTTTGAGGGCGCATTATACGTGTGGTTCGCGCGCCCGATCCGCTGCACCAATCGCTTCACGTTCTTGGGCGCGCCGATCTGAATGACGAGATCGACGTCCCCCCAGTCAATCCCAAGATCAAGCGAGCCTGTGGCAACAATCGCACGCAAATCACCGCGCACCATCGCAGCTTCCACCCGCTCGCGCTGTTCGCGCGCAAGGCTGCCGTGGTGAATGCCGATGGGAAGGCTTTCGTCATTGGCCAGCCAAAGATTGTGAAAAAAAATCTCCGCCTGCGCGCGTGTGTTGTGAAACACGAGTGTTGTTTTGTGTTTCTTGATTTCTTCCAGAACGCGCGGAATGGCATAGGCCGCGCCACCACCGGACCAGGGCGGCATCTCTTCTGTTCGCAACATTGAGATATCCGGCGATGGGCCGGGATCAGCGTGGATTACGGGGCAAGGATCGGGATGGCGCGCGAGAAACCGCGCTATTGCGCTCGGGTCCTCCACGGTCGCGGACAACCCAACGCGGCGCATCTCCGGGGCAAGCGATTGTAACTCAGCCAGACACAGCATCAGTTGATCACCGCGTTTTGACTCCGCGAGCGCGTGTATTTCATCAATGATGACACGGGAAAGGTCTGCGAAAATTCGCGGCGCATCCTCATACGTCAAAAGAAGCGCGAGGCTCTCGGGCGTTGTCAAAAGGATGTGGGGCGGGTCCACGCGCTGCCTTCGTTTCATGGTCGCGCTGGTGTCGCCCGTGCGGTCTTCGACCCGAATAGGCAGCTCCATCTCAGCAATCGGCGTGCCAAGGTTGCGCTTGATATCGGCGGCCAACGCCTTCAAGGGCGACACATAGATCGTGTGAAGCCCCGCATGCTCGCCGCTGGCCAACTCAGCCAGCGTCGGGAGGAAACCAGCAAGGGTTTTGCCACCACCTGTGGGTGCGATCAGCACCTGGGATTTTTCCCGCGCCCGCGCGACCATTTCCGCCTGATGCGGATGGATAGACCAGCGTCGGTCAGCAAACCATTTGGTGAAAATGTCGGGCAAATCATTCATCAGACGATCAACGTGCAACGCTCTGCGGCAAGCTGCAACTTGTGACTTGAACATCAATCGCGCCTTCGTATGGTTTGCCCATGACAACGAAGGCGCAAAGCCCGGAAAACAGGCTCCATCTGATCGTTTTGGGAGGGCTCCTTGTGGCCCTTATCGCCGCAACCTTCCGGCGGTTTTTCCCGTTCTTTCATGATGATAGCTTCATTACGCTGCGATACGCCCGCAATCTGGCTGAAACCGGTGAGCTGGTGTGGAACCCGGGCGGCGCGGCTATAGAAGGATACACCAGCCTTTTGCATGTTCTGGTCGTGTCCGTTGGAATTGCTTTGGGCGCCGATCCGATGGTGGCAATTCAAGCCGTTAATATTGCTGGGTTCATTCTCCTATTTGGGGCTCTTTGGGCTTGCCTTAGAGCGCTCGAAAGTTCGGGGTTTGCGCGCATTGCCGCGCTGGCCGTTCTTGCATCGCAAGCGTTGATCGCGTGGGTTTGGGGCGGGCTTGAAGGCGGCATTGCGGCTGCATTCGTGGCATTTGGCTCGCTCTATGTGATACGCGCAGCGACGGCAGAGACACCTTTACGCTACGGCTATTTGGCGTCCTTTGCATTCGGATTGGCCTATCTGACACGACCCGAGATGGCGCTTGCCAACTTCGCAGCCGGCTTGGGTTTCTTGGTTTTCTCGCAACATTCGTTTCGAGAACGGCTTGCCGGATTTTTCGCCATTGGTTCGGTGTCAGTTTTGATCGTGGCGCTCCATCTCACGTTTCGGGTTTTTACCTATGGCGAATGGGTGCCGCTGACATATCACGCCAAAGTTGGTCTCGATGCGTCTTTGCGGTTGGCGAACGGGATGCAGTATTTGATCAACTCTCTGCCTGTCGCACCGGTCTTGCTCTTGGCGCCGATTGTCGCGATCTTCGGTGCACGCTCCGTGAAGCCTGCGCATCCGGGCCTCGGCATCGCCGCCTCTATGTTGGCAGTGCAAACAGCTGTCTTGATCTGGCTTGGCGGTGATCACATGCCGCAAGGGCGCATGTTGATACCGCTTCTGCCTGCTGGTGCTATCTTGCTTGCGACAGCCGTCGACCGGCTGGATGCAAATGCCACGAAATTGGTCGCGGTTGTAGCATTGGCATGTTCGGCGGTTTTGCTTTTTGTTTTGCCCCCGGGAAAGCCCGATCCGGCGGCTCAGATCGGAAGCGCGGCGGGAACCTATCTGAACGAAACATTCGAAGAGCCCATCACGATTGCAGCAGCGACCGCCGGATCGACCCCATTTTTTGCCACCAAACATCGCTTCATCGACACGCTCGGTCTCAATGATCCGACAATTGCACGCCGCGAGAATGTTCCGATCCGAACGCCGTGGCAAAAGAAACCGGGCCACGGTAAAGGCGACGGTGCTTACGTCATCGCACAAAAGCCGGACGTGATTATCTTGGGACCCGCCGAGGGCGTGCCAGCAGACCGTGCCTCAGAGTGGTTTCTGACAGGGCTGGAATTGTCTGAAAATCCAGATTTCCTTGCCTGCTACGAAGAAACCCGCGCCACTATCCCGGAGACTGGTCTGCCGGTCAGAGGTGCGGGCATCTACGATGACCTTTTGATCTTTATCTACTATCGCAGGACCTGCGACTAGCGATCAGTGAACGATCTTCTCTTCCTTGACGAACATGTTGGCCCACGCCCGGTCAATCAATTCCGGTGACATCTGATACGGGATGCCCTCGAATTCGCAGATGGCAATCATCTGATCGACAAGGAAAATCGGTTGATAGTTCGCATAGATATTATCAATCGTCGGATACTTGTGCTTGATCAGATAGACCAACGTATCCTCGTCGAGCGGCATTTTGCGCTTCCGCGCTACCATCGCAAAGATTTTCAGGTAATCTTCCTGATCCGGCCCGTCGATTTTGATCTTAAAGAAGATCCGGCGCAAAGCCGCCTTATCGAAAATCTCGTTGGGGTGGAAGTTGGTCGAAAAGATCACAAGCGTATCGAAAGGCACTTCGAACTTCTCACCCGATTGAAGCGACAGGATATCCCTGTTTTCTTCCAGTGGAACAATCCATCGGTTGACGAGTGCCTGGGGCGGCTCTTCCTGACGACCAAGGTCATCCACGATGAACACGCCGCCGGACGACTTCAATTGCAAAGGCGCCTGATAGGTCCGTGCAGTCGGGTTATAAACAAGGTCGAGCATCGAAAGCGACAGTTCACCACCTGTGATCACCGTAGGGCGATCACACAGAACATAGCGCGTGTCGAACCGGTTCGACGTGCGGCGCAGGCTGTTTGGATCGTCCTGAATATCCTCTGCAGCAGTGTGAACAATCGGGTCATAAACCGTGATCACCTGACTGGAATACTCGATCGCGCGCGGGATATAGATCTTGTCACCAAGCGCGTCACGCACACCGTTTGAAATCGACGACTTACCGTTGCCCGGTGGTCCGTACATCAAAACAGAACGACCGGCACTGACCGCTGGCCCCAAATGATCCAAAAGCTCGTCAGGCAGGATCAGATGACCCATCGCCCCGACAAGTTGGTCGCGCGTGACCTGAATGTTGCGGATCGATTGTCGTTTGACCTGCTCGTTATAGATTTCAAGCGGGACCGGCATCGCACCATAATACTCCGACTGTGCAAGCGCATCGAGCGCGCGGCTTTTGCCCGCTTCGGTCAGCTTGAACCCCATCTCGCCACCCGAGTTCGCATGCAGCGTACCCGTCGCCTCCACAAGGTTCTGCTCGCGCGCCATATCGACAAGCTGTTGCGTGACCGGCACCGGAAGACAAAGCGCCTTCGCCAGTTCCGTGACGATTTCCAGATTCATCCGGAACATCGTCTTCAAAAGAATATCGCGCATCATCACGATTGGAAGCTTCATGCCTTCCAGCGTCCGTGGCGCCGGTGGAGCGATGACATTCGACGTTTGCATATTCATGAGCGTTTACCCGTGCCTCATCCAGTTTATTCGTTGGCCGTCTGTTGCCCAAATTTGAACAATAAGGCGTGCCAAGCCTTTGCCGAAGCCAACATGACCCGCTAATGTGGCTAAAAAATGGAAAAAGGATGGGGAATGAGCAGACCAAATCCCCTTATTTTGATCGGTATTCTTATCGTGACGGGCGGCGCGCTTGCCGGGCTTTCGCTCGCCAAGGGTGCTTTGCTGATCTCCGCCCACGAAGGCGACACGTATCACCTCCTTGATATTCTCTTCCGCATGCAGCGAGGAGAGGTTCCTCACCGTGACTTTGTCACGCCTTTGGGGCTTTTGTCTGTCGCGCCTATCTTGCTGTTTTTAAACGCAGGATTTGACATTGGCGCCTCAATTCTCTGGTCGCAGGTATTGGTGGCAGGCGTGCTTCTCTTACCCACATTCTATGTCGCGCAAAGCCGCCTTGGCGCGAAATCCGCCTATGGGTTTGCGGCCTTCGTCATGGTTCTTGCTTTGGCATTAACCTTTGGGGGGAGCGAGCCGGGTCTGTCAATTTCGATGCATTATAACCGCTGGGCCTGGGCGGTTGCCTCCCTCGTAATCGTTTTGGCGATGTTGCCCGGGCGCGCGCGCGCGGTGCCGCTCCTTGATGGGCTTGTGATCGGTTTTGGATTGGCCGCGCTCGTCCTTTTGAAAGTGACGTTCTTCGTGGCACTTGCCCCCGGCGTTATGCTGTTACTTGCCATGCAGAACAGAAAGCAAACGCTTGTCGTCACCATCCTTGCCGGTCTCGCGGCCGCCCTAGGCGTCACCTTAATGATGGGGTTTGGCTTTTGGTTTGGCTACGCGGGCGATCTGCTGAACGTCGCGCGTTCGGATGTGCGCCCTTTCCCGGGCGTGCCGTTTTCCGGCATGATCTCTTCCCCACTGGGTTTAGCCACAAGCGCTTTGATGTTCGCGATGTATCTGTTTCTCAGCCGGGCAGGGCACCGCATTGAATCGCTGGGTCTGGTCCTTTTGGCGCCCGGCTTTTTCTACATCACTTACCAGAATTTCGGGAATGATCCGAAGTGGATGGTGCCGATGATCGTCGTCCTGCTCGCGCTTCGCCCGGAAATTGGCGCCCGCGTGGAAAAGGGTGTCGATATGCGAATCGCGCTGACCGCGACGGCCACCGCCGCTGCCGCATTGTTTGCGCCTTCCGCCATTTCACTGGCGATGTCGCCGCTGCGCCATTATGCGCAGCCGTTCGCCGAATACGATCCGATGTTGCCTGCGCTGGAACGCCATCAGGATATCGGCGTGCGCATAGATCGCGCCTATACGCTGACCGCACAGTTCTACCTCGATCAACCCGACAGCGTCTGGTCGAAGTATCGCGAGATTGCCGAACGCCCGGAACCTCCGACACTCGCCGGTGTGACCTTCCCGTATTGTGAGATCCTTGCCGGTACGTCGGCGTGGTTCAAGGAAATCACCGCCGATCTCGTCGCCGCGGATATTCCTGAAAACAGCCAGTTCTTTACAACCGATATCCTGACAGCGTTCTGGCTCTTTGGGCCGTTCGAGCCGCTCCAAAACGGCGCGCCTTGGTACTACGGCGATCTTTCAGGCATCGAAAATGCCGACTACGTGCTGGTCCCGAAATGCAGCTTTGTTTCACGCGTTTACGGCATCATGCTTGACGAACTGAACGCATCAGAGGTCACGCTCACACCGGTGCGCGACAACGAGCTTTATGCCCTGTTCTCAGTAAATTAGCCGCCAATTATTGGGATCAAAAGATAGATCACAAGCGACGGGGCAAGTGCCAAACCCATCGGGAAATCCCGGCGTGTCCAGCTTTCCCAGTGATCGAACTTTTGACGGATCGAAGACGCGCGCACCGCGCGATGCACGATAAACGCCGCGATCACCGTGCCGCCCAGCAAATACATGAACGGATACCAATCCGGCAGCGCAATGAACGGCGCCATGGCGGCCGCGTATTTCGCATCACCCGCGCCCAAAAGCCGAAGCATGTTCAAAACGAACGTGATCGCCAGCACCACCGCGAAATGTGCCCATCGCCACAGATAGTCAACGAACGGAAGCGCGATCAACCCGATGACCGCAAAGACGATCATCGTGGCCAGAACCGCCTTGTTGGGAATTTTCATCGTCGCCATATCGCTCCAGGCGACCCAGATCGCGATTGGCAAAACAAAGGGTAAAAACCACGCCGCGGTGGTCCATTCGGTGACCATTGTCGCCCGTCTCTCTAGTTATTTACATTGTTTTCAAGCGCTTCAAGGCTGCGCACGGCCGCATCAAAGAATTGAGGATGCGTGTCGATGGCTTCCTGAAGCAGGCTTTTGCCGGTGTTTAAATCGCCCTGCTTGATCGCGCTCAGCGCCGCGGTGTGCAGCAGTTGCGCGCGCTCGACCTGGGTCATCTGAACAACGGGCATTTCATAGCGACGCTGCGCGGCGCGCGCGAGAACAAGATTGTTCTTGGCCGTGAACATCGTCGCGTCATAGGTCAGCGCTTCTGTGAAAAGCCGTTCTGCCTCGGTGAAATTCCCCCGTGTCAGATGGCTATACCCCCAGTTGTTCAGCGTGCCCGAGGGTTTCGTGGTCAAGCCCACCGCAATTTCGTAAAAGCTGTCGGCTTTATTCCATTCCTTGTTGCTGTCGGCCACCATCGCTTCAAGCCGATAGCGCTTGAAGGTTTCGTGGGTCGGGGGCACCTGATCAAGTTCGGCTTCCGCACGATCCCATTGGTTCGACCGGATAAGTGCATCCGCATATTCCACGCGGTCTTCGGAATTTGACTGAGGGTGCTCCAAAACATTGGCCCAGGCTGCCGCGGCAGCCGTTGGTTTGCCCGCGCGCACCAGCGAAATCGCCAGGCCGCGCATCAAATCAAGTCGCCCGGGGTTCGCCGCAAGCGTTTTTTCGAAGTAAGAGACCGCCTCATCCGGGTCCGCGACAGTCAGCATCACGTCGTTCAGATTGCTTTCGTCGATGACGTTGACGTCCTTCAACGCACGCTCAACTTCGGCGTCGCTCAAGCCTTGTTGATCGCAGGCAGCGACGCCTAGCGCGCTGAAAATAATAACAGAAATTAGCCCGTGCCGACGCATGAGGTGACGTTCCTTTGCTGCTCTCGCCCGCCTTGGCCGCCCTCTTTATGGGGTCTCGGGTGTTGAGAGGATCTTGAAGAAACCAGGCCCCCGCCGCACCAGGCGAAACTCATTTTCGGGGGCAGAATACGCCGGATCGCCAAGTTTTGCGAGGGCTAAGCGCAAGTTATCGCGGATTTCCGCGCTTTGGCCACTATCAAGGGCGAAGGCAAGTTGGAACACGCGGCTCGCTTCGCCGTACTGACCCTTTTCCATGAGGACGACACCAAGATTATTCCACGCCGGTGGAAAGGTTTCGTCGACTTCAGTGGCGCGTCGCAGGATCTGTTCGGCCTGATTGAGCCGGCCGAGTTGCAGGTTGGCGGATCCGATCGCGCTTAGCACATCGACGTTGACACCTTGCTCGGCCGCGGCGCGCAAATAGGCTTTTAGCGCCAGCTCATATTCACCCGACGCCATCAGCCGGTGACCGACGATCAAACCGTCGACATATTCGGCCTGCCCGTCGGCACCGGTCGGCGCAAATGGGCTTGTGTCGTTCTGGCGAAGACCGCCTGTGTTGTCACAGGCGGCCAGAGCAGTTGCCGCAACAACCACCGGTATTAAAATGTGTCGGTGCATTTCGCCCCTTAGAAGTTCGCCTCAGACAATGTTTGTGCAATGCCGTAAACCGAGGGTCCGATCAAGATGATCAGCAACGGTGGCACGGTCAGCATCATTGTGGCAAGGGTCATCTTCGTAGGCAACTTGTTTGCCTTTTCTTCCGCACGCATCACGCGTTTGTCACGCATTTCCGAGGCATAGACCCGCAGAGCTTCTGCGATCGACGTACCAAAGGTTTGCGACTGGATCAAAACCGTCACGAACGAAGCCACGTCGGGAACGCCCGCGCGTTCGGACATATCGCGCAGCACCGAGGTTTTGTCCTTACCGGCCTTCATCTCGTGGGCGACAATCTCGTATTCATCGCCAAGTGCTGGAAAACCGGCACGAATTTCGCGGCTTACGCGGATGATGGATTGATCAAGCGACTGGCCCGCTTCGACGCAAACCAGCATCATATCAAGCGAATCCGGGAAACCGTTTTCGATCTCTTCCTGCCGCGCGGCTTGCCTACGCGTGACCCAGTATTTCGGCAGCATATAGCCGCTGGCACCGGGAATAACCACGGACAGGATCAACGCTTGCGTCGAAGGTTCGCCCGTCGTGCTTGAATAAATCGCATAGATGATGCCGATCAAAAGAAAGATCACGCCAAGCAGAAACTGCAAAAAGTGATAGGTGCGAACAGCGTCCTTGCCGCGATAGCCGGCCTGAAGAAGCTTCAGAGCGACGGCGGAGTACTCGGCCTCGTCCTGTGGCTCAAGAAAATTGGAGTATTTCTCAAGCTTGTCACCTTTCCCGTTTCCGCCACGGCGCAGCTTTTTCTTTTTGCCGCCTTCTGCGTCTTTCTCTTCCATGTGCCGCGCTGCGTCGCGAAGGCGATCAAGCGGGTCGACCTGGCGTTTGAGCAGGACCGGCAGGGTCAGCAGAATAAGGAACATCCCCAAAACGCCGATAATCAACAGCGGTCCAAGATCGCCGAATTGGTTCGTCAGAAAGGCATTTGCCTGTTCGTATAAAGCGAGTGCTTGTTCCATAGGGCTTATACCTTAATGTTCACGAGGGCCTTCATGACGAATACGTTCGCCACAAGGAAACCCGCAACGACCAGACAGGCCGGAATAAAGACCGAGGTTTCTTTCACCTCGTCGTAATAATTGGGCTGGATGACGTTGATCATCACAAGCGCCACAATCGGGAACAGCGACAAGAACATGCCCGACCATTTGGCCTCGGCCGTGATCGCGCGAACGCGTCGGAAAAGCTTGAAGCGGGCGCGAATAACCTTGGCCAAACCATCAAGAATTTCGGCGAGGTTACCGCCCGATGTCTGTTGAATAGTCACAGCCACCGCAAGGAAGCGCAAATCTTGCATATCCATGCGTTCGGCCATGTGTTTCAGCGCTTCGCCGACGTCGCGACCATAGGCGGCCTCGTCCGAGATGACGCCCATTTCCGAGCCAAGCGGATCGGGAACCTCTTTCGCAACGATCTGCAATGCCGACGAAAACGGATGGCCCACGCGCAACGAACGCACCATAAGTTCCACCGCTTCGGGCAGTTGCTCTTCGATCATGCCAAGGCGCTTTTTGGCGGTGTTGTTCACCCAAACGAACACCGCGCCGCAGCCAAAGATGATCGCCACGACCACGCGGATCGCAAGCGCAGCAGCCGTGCCGAACGTCAGCAAAACAAAGGCGACAACGCTCAAAATACCCATGACCATGATCAGCTGGCTGGGGGTAAAGGCGATGTTCGCTTTCTGAGCTTTCTCGGCCAAAATCGCATAGAGCGGAATGCTCTTCGATTTCATGTGCTGAGACATTTCCTTGCGGAGTTGTTCCAGCACCTGCTCGCGACCGGCACCCTTTTCGAGCATTTCCAGACGGCGGTTGACCCGATTGTTCAGGCTGATGGATTTGCCAAAAACGGTCAGATAGATGCCCTGGACCAAAGCCAGGACAGCCATAAAAATCAGGCCATAAATGAGTGGTTCTGCACTGATAACCATTCTCTGTTACTCCGCCGCAAAGGGTTCGAAAATATTTGGCGGCAAGTCATAGCCCCACATCCGGAACCGTTCCGAGAAGTGGCTGCGCACACCGGTGGCCGTAAAGTGGCCGATGATTTTGTTGTCAGGCGTCAAACCCACACGCTGATAGCGGAAAATCTCTTGCATCGAGATCACTTCGCCTTCCATGCCGGTCACTTCGGTGATCGAAACCATCCGACGCGAACCATCCTGAAGACGGCTGGCCTGCACGATCAGGTTCACAGCAGACGCCACCTGAGAACGCACCGCCTTCAGCGGCATTTCGATGCCCGCCATCGCGATCATGTTTTCCAATCGGCTGACACCATCGCGCGCGCTGTTGGCGTGGATCGTCGTCATCGAGCCGTCGTGGCCCGTGTTCATCGCCTGCAGCATGTCGATCACTTCTTCGCCACGCGTTTCCCCGACGATGATGCGGTCGGGGCGCATACGAAGCGCGTTTCTCAGACAATCGCGCTGCGAAACAGCGCCTTTGCCTTCGACGTTAGGCGGTCGGCTTTCCATCCGGCCAACGTGCGTTTGTTGCAGTTGAAGTTCCGCCGTATCCTCGATCGTCAGAATTCGTTCGGCGTCATCAATGAAGGATGAAAGCGCGTTCAGCGTCGTCGTCTTACCCGAACCCGTACCACCGGAAACGATCACGTTCAGTCGTGTGGCAACAGCGGCCTGAAGATATGCGGCCATCTCTTCGGTGAAGGCGCCGAAATTGACCAGATCGTCAATCGCGAGCTTTTCCTTCTTAAACTTACGAATGGAAACCAGCGATCCGTCCACGGCAATCGGCGGCACCATCGCGTTGAAACGCGAGCCGTCAGCAAGACGAGCATCCACATAAGGATTGGATTCGTCGACACGACGACCCACGGCCGAAACGATCTTGTCGATGATCCGCAGCAGG
>CALLWO010000080.1 GCA_938016355.1 uncultured Boseongicola sp.
GCCAAGTTGAAAAGCGCGGCTGCATGATCCGCGTCCCGAAACACGTAGGCAGTTGTCTGATAGATTGGCACTTGGCGTGCACCCGTTGCTGGGTCTGGCGCTGCGCCTGCGTGAATTTGAAGCGTATCAAAACCTTGTTGGCGTTCGGACATTCATGACTCTCCCTAGAATAATTTTTCGCCGGGACCCTAATCGGCCCAATCGGGTACTGCAATGGTGCGTGGCGTTGGCTAATTGCCGATCATTCGCATGACGACCACGTAAAAAGCTGTGCCTCTATGATGAGTGGCACTCACCGTCATCACAAGGCGCTCGACGATGGCATCGCGAATTGTAAGCTGAACGCTGTCATCCACGCGATGCTGACGCAGCATCTCAGACGGACTTTGCCCAACATCCAGCTCGATGTTGGTTACATCGGTGAAATTGTCCGCGCCTTTACGTTCTGCTGGGATAGAAAACAGGGATTGCGCCGCGCGGTTGGAATAAACAATCGTTTCGTCAGCTGCGAGTACCATAACCGGATCAACCATCAATTCCAGACCAACGCGCAATTCGTTGTCTGGTACATTCAGCACAAGAATTCGGGTCGGTACGCCATTTTCGTCGCAAAGCGGAACGATTAAGCGTTGCCATACTCGCACGAAAATGTGCGTTGGTGGCTCGTGTTCTGAGTAGACAATTTCGCCACGTTGCAGCGCCGCGCGATAAAGTCCCGTAAAGAAAGTCCCGATGTAGCCTGAGAATTCAGACGACAGGCGCCCTGTCATGTCAGTGCCAAAGTGTTCCGCAACTGATTGCCCATAAAACGTATAGCGAAAATCTCTGCCGCTATCGATCACATCAAGAAGCAAAAGCCATTCCGTCAAGCCGCCAAAGTCTTCCAGCCGGATCGACTCTGCGGGAACCGTGCCATCCTCGTTTGCATAGCCACGACAAATTGTAGCGAAATTCTCCAAAAGTGGATTGTGTAGTTCCTTGTCAGACGGCGCCCAAATTATTTCAGGCGCCCGTGCGCCCGCTGAATTGAACAGTTTGCGCACAATGTCCGGTTGGCCCGGTGCAAGGCTTGCGGCAATCAAATCCACAAGCTCATTTGGATCTTCAGCATTGGACAATCGTTCAAGTTCCATGACTGCTGCAGGAAAACGCGCTAAAGCCGCAAACATACTGTGGTTTCGCACCCGTTTTTGCAAGTGGCATCAACGCATCCAAAGTCGGTTGCGCTTTATCTTGGCGCGGATCGACTTTTCGCGCACAGGCAGTTTTTCTTGATCGAAAAGCGCCCGAATTTTTGCGCCGCGATTATGATAAATCATACGACGGAATGGCTCGTAATGCTTAAGCACTTTTTTGATTTTGTTCGGCGCAGTAATCTCTTGAAAATTTGCGAGCTGTTCAGGGCTGGCCTTGGCATAAAGAAGCGGTAAAGCACGCCAATGCCAGGTCGTGTCTCCGTCGAGGCCGTCAAGTTCAATCCCGGGCCGCCCACCGCCCAAATCGGCAATCGCAATTGGCAAAGCAATTTGGTCCAGCCAAGGATAAATCGATTGGGACGCCAGCGTGTCGCCAGGATGGTCACGAATTGATGTCATGATCTCAAGCATTCGGGCGCAAAACGCGTGCGCATCCTTATGAAAGAACCACCCGGCATTGAAATATAGATACCTTTCCCAATGCTCTACGGGTTGATCGGTAGCTAAAGTTGGTTCAATCGGCACGCCGAACCGGTCATATAATGACTGCCAGATTTCGGCGTATCCTGGCCCATAAAGTTGTGGTTCCGGCCACGTATCCTGTCGGGCCATCGATGCCGACGGGTAGTCAAAATCAAACGGGATTCTGTCAATTGGCCCCATGATCAGGGTGTCCGTGTCAAAAAACACGAAAGGTTCATTTGGAGGTAAAATCTGAAGGGCTTCAACTTTGTTTCCCGGTGGGTACGAGGCCCCGAAATGTGCGCTTTCAAATGGGATTATTTCCGCGCCCAAATGGATCAACAAATCACGTGCAACTGGATCTGTGATTCCGGGATTCGCTGGCCACAACGGGCCCGGCTTGGGCGTTGCAATGACCATACGGCCTTGGAAATCGGGCGCGTTGTGCCGCAGTGACGCGACAAACAACACAGCTTCATAGGTAAGGCGACCCGCCTGAGCGATGATCAAGAGAGTGGGATGCGAAGGGTTGGTTGTCACAAATCAGCCGCGTTTCATAAAATTGACCTCACGTATAGATTGCTTCAAGCCATCCGGGAAGATGCGGTAAGCGATAACGATGGACCGCTTTGAACTGGACTGTCTTCCTCGACCAGATGCAAAAGCCAACTTGGAATTGTGCCCGGCTCTGGAACCGGTGCGCGTGAAGAGATTGATTGATTCTGGCGGAAAACTTGCCTGATCATCGCCAAGAAAGTGTTTCCTCCGTCAGAGACGGGAACCGTAGTCTCCCGGCCCATTGCAAAGAGTTTCTGAATCAACCGGTCGCGTTTGACGCCGGAAGAAATATGGAAAGACAAACCTAGGTTGGGATTGTCTTTGTCTCCAAGTTGCCGTCGGACGAAGGCAGGCACAATGCCAACTTCCGCGAGTTCAATGCCGACCCAGTCGCCTGGACGAAAATTTATGGAGGTCTCCGATGGATCCAATCTAGTCAGAAGACCGGACAGTGACACATTTACGGTTTCGCCGGAAACATCGAGATGTTCAGCCCATATTCGACACGGTTCACGCAGATCAAAACGCTCTTCGGTACGAAATATCGGACGGGGAACAGCGACAGTAATAACAATCAGCAGGATGAGCATGTTGAACACAGACCAGAACGCAACAACCGGAAGCAACTCCCCTTCGCTTACCAGGCGTGTTGCAAAATTTGTGTTCAAAAACAAGCCAATGCCTGTTGCCACGATCAAAGCCAATGCGACGCGAATGGTGAACTTGTCGGCACTCGCGAGGCCTGCATCGCTTCCCTTTGGGGTTACTTTAAAGCCGTGACCCTTTGGCTTTATCAGTGTAAGTAAAACGACTGGCATGAGTTTGAATGATTGGAGGACGCTTTCGACAGTGGAGGCGATAGGGGAGAATTCTCTGGGCGCGAGAAAATTCATGAACATCATGGCCGCTGCGACTGCCGGCAATTGAAGCGTAAAGATTTCAGCGAGTGACGCATTTAACAAAGGGGGAACGCCGGTGAGCAAGAAAATAGCAGGTGTGGCCATGGCGACGGGTTGGCAGATCGACTGGCTGAGCCAGTGGCTCGGGTTAAAGAAAAGTCTTTGAAGCATTGTAAGTCCGCGCCCGAAAGGGCCATGCTCCACATAAAGCAGTTGCACGCCGCCTTGTGCCCAACGCGCACGTTGCACGAAATATGCGTCAAGCGTCTCTGGGGCCAAACCGATTGCGAGCCTCTCGCCGAGGTAACGCGTGACGTACCCGCGTCGAAGCAACGCCAAGGTTAACAGCATATCTTCTGTAATGGAATCCGTTGGCATTGCGCCGCCGATCTCTTCAATCGCGCTGCGCCTGATGATCCCGTTTGAGCCGCAACAAAATGCGCAATCCCAACCGTCACGCCCGGGCTGTATCACATCAAAGAAGAACCTTTGCTCGTCGGGCAATGTCGCACGCATATCCATATTTGTTTGAAGCGGCGTGTCGTTAAAGAAATGGTGAGGCATTTGAACGATGCCAATTTTCGGATCGTCAAAGAATCCCATGGCGCGCATCAACATCGGCTTTTGTGGAACAAAATCGGCATCAAGGATCAGGATAAATGGCGCGTAGGTTCGTTTAAGTGCTGCATTAATATTGCCTGCTTTTGCGTGGAAATTGTTGCCGCGCAAGACATGATTGACGCCGCGATCCCGGCAATAATCCCCCAGCCAGTCGCGCTGCCCGTCGTCGAGGACGTGAATGAAAAGTTTGTCGGTTGGCCAATCAAGCGCGAGCGCGCCTGCGATTGTTTTCTCGAGGACATCAAGCGGTTCATTATAAGTTGCGATGAAAACGTCGACACCGGGAAGGTCGACTTCAAGTGTGTTTCGGAGCCGTTTTTCTCCGGCATCAGCCTCTGGGGTTCGGTCTGTGCGGCGCAGTAAGAGGAGGGCCAATTGAAGTGTTTCAAACCATAGCCAGAGCTCGGTAAGAAACACGCCCCAAACAAACAAGCTTGTCGGATTAAAGCCTCGCGCGGGCAAAACAGTTTCGGTAACTCGCCACCAAAGATAAGTGAAAAGCAGGTAAGAAAATCCAAGCACCATGAACGTGGTTCGCATCGGTGCGTTTGGCGACCAACTTGGCATCACAAAACCAACCAAGATCAAAATCATGACTGGTAGCATGTACATTTCCATTGGCTTATTCGCCTTGGTTTAAAGCGCGCGCGTCTGCAAATACGGCGCTGCCAACATGAGAAATGTTCTTGATGGCGGAGCTAATCGTTTCGAGCCATTTTGATACTTCAGGCGTGCGTATCTGGACTTCTGCAGTCCGACCGACATCGCAGAAAGCGGCGGCAGTCTCTGGATCTGCGACGTCAACTGGATCGAGTTGCAGAAAGACTTTCACGCCGCCGTTCTCATGTGGCTCAAGTACAGCAGCATCGACTGCGGACTGAGCTGCGCCGCTGCCCGCTGCATGTCGAGATGTGACGCGCGCGACGAAAGTCTTCTGACTGCCGCGCAATTGAACCCTCGCCTCGGTGCCAGGCGGTATATCTTCGAAAGCGCGTTCGTTGAAGATTACTTCCATGAATCTTCGATCGCAATCAAGCACTTGAAATAGATCTGAGCCGAGCGTCACGCTTGCGCCCGCGCTACGCGAGGCTGTCCAGATAATTCCGTTTGTTGCGGCAACGGGTTGAAATCTGTTGGTGTTGTCGTATTGCGCCTGCAACTCACTCAACGCATGAATGATTCCGTTAACTTCGCCCTCGCTCGTTCGGCGGCGCGTTTGAATATCAACAAATGCAGTTTCCATATCATGCAAACGATCAAAAGCCGCGTGGCGCCGCCCTGTGCCTGCAGGCGAGGAAAGTTTTTGCTCGATGGATTGCACTTCGATTAATAGCGCGGCGACCCTTGCCTCAGAAGCGGACATCAATGACTCATAGATCTGAAGCTCAAAGCCAAGCGATTCAACCTCCGCGCTTGGCGATGTCCCGCGTGCGGCAAGCCTTTTGCTGCGCTCGAAATCATACTCTGCCTGATCCCATTGGGCGGCATGCATGCGGCGAATTGCATATTCTTCGTTAATCTTTTCCGTCAGGTATTGCAGTTCACTTTCCATTTCCACGGTTTCACGCGCGCGCAACTCGGCAATAATATCGGCCATTGCCTGCTCTTCGTCGCGGAGCGCCTCGGCCTGTCCCTCTTTGGCGATCAGTTCGCCTTTGAGGCGCGCAATATCGGTCCGGCCGTCAAAAGTTGATCGCATGTCAAAGAGCACGTCATCGCGCTGAACCGGTGCTGAAAGGCCTGGGCTTGGCTGAAGGACAATGCCATTTACGGGCGCGCGCACGGTGACGACCGGCGCATTTACAACTGCAAACGTCGAAACGAATCCAGTGGCCCGCGGCCAAAGAAGATTAGCCACCGCCGTCAGAACAAATATTGCCGCCGCAACGCGTATTTTTCGGCTTCCGAGCATTCGTCTCTTCCTCAAGCCACACTGGAAGTTTTGTAACTCGAAAAAGTTGACACTCCGAAAAGCGCACCGGCAACCAAGCGCACGAAAACTGTTTTTTAGGGAGAATTTGAGTTATTTTTGTCGGCATACCCGAGCACTCGCAACGCGTCGCGGACCTCATCCAGAATGATTGGGTCGTCAATGGTTGCAGGCATCTTAAAGGGCTCATTGTCCGCGATTTTAACCATTGTACCGCGCAGAATCTTGCCTGAACGCGTTTTGGGAAGCCTTGGAACAATTGTCGCCAGTTTGAATGCTGCAACGGGGCCGATCTTATCTCGCATCAGCTTAACGCAATCGGCTACTATATCGGCATCCGAACGGGTTGTGCCGGAGTTTGTGCATAAGAACCCCATGGGAAGTTGCCCTTTGAGTGCATCAGTCACGCCTATCACTGCGCATTCCGCAACATCTGGGTGGCTGGCTAGAACTTCTTCCATGGCTCCCGTTGAAAGGCGGTGGCCAGCAACATTGATGACATCGTCGGTCCGCGCCATAATGTAGAGATACCCGTCCCCGTCAACATATCCTGCGTCGCCAGTTTCATAGTATCCGGGAAATTGAGTGAGATAGCTCTTGATGAACCGATCCTTCGCTTTCCATAGCGTTGGCAAAGTTCCAGGAGGCAACGGCAATTTAACCGCAATGGCGCCCAGTTCACCGGGCGAAACCGCGTGGCCCCCTTCGTCCAGGATTTGAACATCGTAGCCGGGCATCGCAACCGAAGGGGAGCCGATTTTAATTGGCATTTTTTCGATGCCGATCGGGTTGGACGCGATGGCATAACCTGTCTCTGTTTGCCACCAATGATCGATAACTGGGACTTTTAAGGTATCCTCGGCCCAATGGATCGTATCGGGGTCCGCGCGTTCACCGGCCAGAAACAACGTCTTAAGTCCAGTCAAATCATATTTTTTGACAAATTCGCCTTTCGGATCTTCGCGCTTGATCGCACGAAAAGCCGTCGGAGCGGTGAACAGGACTTTTACGTCGTGTTCTTCGATGACCCGCCAGAACGTGCCCGCGTCGGGCGTGCCGACCGGTTTACCTTCAAAAACAATCGTCGTGTTCCCGTGAATAAGGGGCGCATAGCAAATGTAGCTATGGCCTACGACCCAACCCACGTCGGATGCCGCCCAGAATACCTCTCCGGGATCGACGTCGTATATGTTCTTCATTGTCCAGTTAAGTGCCACGAGATGACCAGCAGTCGGGCGAACGACGCCTTTGGGCTGCCCGGTCGTGCCAGACGTATAAAGGATATAGGCGGGGTGGTTGCCTTCGACCGAAACACACTCTGTTGGAGTAACATTCGCTTGCGCGGCGTGCCAATCAAGGTCGCGGCCCGGAACCAGCGTTGCAATGGCTTGCTCGCGTTGCAAGATAATGCAGGTCTCAGGTTTGTGATTGGCCAGATCAATCGCCTCATCAAGAAGCGGCTTATATGCAATGACGCGGCCCGGCTCGATCCCACAGGACGTCGCGATCACCGCCTTGGGCGTCGCGTCATCAAGCCGCACAGCCAGCTCATTGGCGGCGAACCCTCCAAATACGACGGAATGAATTGCCCCTATGCGGGCTGTAGCTAACATCGCAACCAAAGCCTCGGGAACCATCGACATATAGATGAGAACCCGATCGCCTTTTGTTATCCCGCGGGCGACCAATGCCCCTGCGAGGCTCGCAACCCGTGACTGCAAATCCGCGTACGTAATCTTTGACTTAGCGCCTGTTATCGGGCTGTCGTAGATAATTGCCGTACGGTCGCCGTTTCCTGCTGCCACATGTCTATCGACTGCGTTCCAGCACGTATTAACCATGCCATCGGTGAACCACTCATAAAGCGGGGCGTTTTCGGCGTTCAAAGCACGGCTTGGGCGCTTGTCCCAGTCGATCCCATCAGCAACGCCCATCCAAAACGATTCAGGATCGCTCATGGACGCCTCGTAAATCTCGCGATACTGCATGGGTCCCTCCCTAGGCCGCTTGCACGCATTGGAATACGGTGCTGAATGGGTGTGAGGCAAGACTTGCAACGCCTTCGCGTCAGATTACCGCAAATCTTTGCAAAATTTGCGGAATTGGCCTGCAAATTTTTGCAAACAAGCGCCTGCACACCTTCAGAGCCGCGCCATGTTGATGGTTTTGCAAATTTGCAAACTTGATTTTACGTTATCCGTAATGCGTCACAGGTGTTCCAGCGAGAGCGGACATGTTCAAGAGGCCCCGGGCTGTAATCGACGGCGTCACAATATGAGCGCGGTTGCCCATCCCCATCAGGATCGGACCAACCTCTAGGCCGCCGGCGCGCATCTTGAGAATATTCCTCACGCCCGAAGCCGCATCGGTATTTGGGAAAATCAGCGTGTTTGCAGCGCCAGTAAATCGAGCATTCGGCATGATCCGATCGCGAAGCTCTGGGTCAAGCGCCGCATCAGCATGCATTTCGCCTTCATATTCGAAATCCCGCGGCGCACTATCGAGTATCGCAAGAGCCGCGCGCATTCGCCGACCCGTCTCGCAATCCAGGTTTCCAAACTGGCTATGACTGCAAAGCGCGATTTTTGGTGAAATTCCAAAACGGCGGGTATGGCGTGCAGTTGCAATCACGACTTCTGCGATTTGTTCAGGCGTAGGCTCAGGATGGACTTGCGTATCACAAATGAAGAGAGGACCATCTTCCATCACCATCAGGCTGAGCGCGCCAATTGGATGGAGCGTGTCCTTTGCCAAAACTTCGCAGATATATTTTAGATGCCAAAGATACTGGCCAAACGTTCCACAGATGAGGCTATCAGCTTCTTCTCGATGGACCATAACCGCCGCAATAGCCGTAGTGTTCGTGCGCATGATGGCACGCGCCAGATCTGGAGTGACGCCTTGGCGTTCCATCAGGCTGTGATAGGTGGTCCAATAATCCCGATATCTTGGATCGTTTTCTGGGTTTACGACGTCGAAATCGACATTGGCATGCACCGGTAATCCTAAACGTTCAATGCGCGATTCAATGACGTCAGGTCGCCCGATCAAGATCGGTTTGTCCGTGGTTTCTTCCAGCATCGCATTGGCTGCGCGCAAAACACGGTCGTCTTCGCCCTCGGCAAATACAATTTTGCGCTGGGCAGTGGCCGCAGCTTCGAAAACCGGTCGCATGATAAGAGCGGACTTGAACACGGAGCCGTCAAGCGACTGCTTGTAGGCTTCAAGGTCTTCAATTGGGCGCGTCGCAACGCCAGTTTCCATGGCCGCGCGTGCGACTGCGCTGGCAACAACTCCCATAAGACGTGGGTCAAAGGGTTTTGGGATAAGATATTCTGGCCCAAAGGTCATTTGTTCGCCTTGATAGGCGGCGGCGGCCTCAGCGCTCGTTGTAGCGCGCGCAAGGGCTGCAATCCCCTCAATGCAAGCGAGTTGCATCTGGTCGTTGATCTCGCTGGCGCCTACATCAAGCGCGCCACGAAAAATGAATGGGAAACACAGGACATTATTGACTTGATTGGCAAAATCAGAACGTCCAGTCGCGATGATTGCGTTTGGCGCAACCTCCCGTGCCAACTCTGGCATGATCTCTGGAGTGGGGTTCGCAAGTGCAAAAATGATCGGGCTATCGGCCATCCTCGCAACCATTTCGGGCTTGAGAACACCCGGACCGGACAACCCAAGAAACAGATCTGCACCTTCAATGACGTCGTCCAGCGTATGTGGTCCGCCGGGTTGTGCATACTTTGCCTTTTGGGGCGTCATGTCCGTCTCGCGTCCCTCAAAGACGAGGCCTTCGAGATCGACAAGCCAAACATTCTCACGCTTCACACCAAGTTTCAAAAGCATGTTCAAACACGCAATGCCCGCAGCGCCGCCGCCAGTCGAAACAACTTTTATGTCGGCAAAATCCTTCTTCGAGACACGCAAAGCGTTCGTGGCCGCCGCTCCGACGACGATTGCTGTACCGTGCTGATCGTCGTGGAAAACTGGGATGCCCATGCGTTTGCGGCAGATGTCTTCGACGATAAAGCAATCCGGTGCCTTGATATCCTCAAGCTTGATCGCGCCAAAAGTCGGTTCAAGCGCGCAAACGATGTCGGCGAGCTTTTCTGGGTCGGTTTCATTCACTTCAATGTCAAAGCAATCAATGTTTGCGAATTTCTTGAAAAGAACGGCCTTGCCTTCCATCACAGGCTTTGAGGCCAGCCCGCCAATATTTCCAAGCCCCAGAACAGCCGACCCGTTTGAAACAACCGCGACCAGATTGCCTCGTGAGGTATAACGGCTTGCAGCAAGCGGATCGGCCTTTATCTCAAGGCAGGCCTCTGCAACGCCCGGGGAGTAGGCAAGCGCAAGGTCCCGACCGTTCGCGAGCGGTTTTGTCGCTCTGATTTCAAGTTTTCCGGGCTTTGGGTTTTCATGATACGCCAGTGCCGCCTGACGGAGCGCTTCTTGTCGCGGATCGCTAGCCATATCTGTTCCCTCAGTTTTTCAATCAAAAGTCGCTTTAGTTTAGCGTTAAACTAGTTTCGAGTTAGCTATCTCGCCAAGACGTTTTCGTCAATGTCGGCGGGCACGCTAAACGGTAATTCTCACCACTTTGCGGCGGAAACCGGATAAAGAGCAAGTGGTCGAGGTGACTTGCCATGCACAAGCGAGATTTGGAAACCGCCATAACGACTGTTCAAGGCATGCGCGTGTGAAGCTGAAACGCGTTTGCGCCCCTTGCGCTCGCTTGCGCATCCGTTCACCTTTGACCAATCACCTTGGGGAGAGCAACGCATGAGTCTGTCTGATGCTGCCCGCGCAGTTCGGGAAAACGCCTATGCGCCATATTCTAAATTCAAAGTTGGGGCAGCTTTGAAGACAGGCTCGGGGGCAGTTTATGTAGGCTGTAATGTCGAAAATGTCGCCTATCCCGAAGGAACCTGCGCTGAAGCAGGAGCCATTGCGGCAATGGTCGCGGCGGGCGAAACTTCGTTTGTCGAAGTGGCTGTGATCGCGGATAGCCCAAGCCCGGTGCCGCCGTGCGGCGGTTGCCGGCAAAAGTTGACCGAATTTGCCGAAAGAGGGGCCCGCATTACAATGCTGACAACCAAGGGCATCGCGCAGGAGATGTCGGTTGAGGACTTGTTGCCCGGCGCCTTCGATGCCAGCCATATGGACGAAAGCTGATCCATGGATGCACGGACGATCATCGCGAAATTGCGTGACCAACATGAACCGACGCAGGCCGAGCTAAGCTGGTTTGCGCATGGACTGGCAAACGGCGGTGTCACCGATGCGCAGGTCGGTGCCTTTGCGATGGCCGCTTGCGTAAATGGCCTTGGTGAAGAAGCGCGGGTAGCGCTGACGCTTGCTATGCGTGATTCCGGCGATGTTCTGTCATGGGACTTAGGTGCACCTGCAATCGATAAACATTCGACGGGCGGGATCGGCGATTGCGTATCGCTCATGTTGGCACCAATGCTTGCGGCTTGCGGGGTTTTTGTTCCTATGATTTCAGGCCGCGGTTTGGGGCATACCGGTGGCACGCTGGATAAGCTTGAGGCCATTCCAGGCGTCGCAACCGACGTTGATGAAGCAAAGTTTCGCAAGATCACTAAAGATGTGGGCTGTGCGATCGTTTCCGCTAGCGGTGACATTGCTCCCGCGGACCGGCGGCTTTACGCAGTGCGCGATGTGACAAGCACAGTCGAGAGCATTGACCTAATAACCGCGTCGATCCTGTCAAAGAAGCTTGCAGCGGGTCTCGATGCATTGATCCTGGATGTGAAGTGCGGCTCTGGCGCGTTCATGGAAACGCGAGAAGACGCTATGGCGCTGGCAAATGCTTTGGTGCGAACATCAAACGGGGCAGGGTGCGCAACGGCCGCCTTGGTGACGGACATGTCTCAGCCCTTGGCCCCTTCTGCCGGAAATGCGTTGGAAGTCGCAGAGATAATGGAGGCGTTGACCGCTCCAAAAAACTCTCGTTTGATCGAACTGTCGCTTGGATTGGGCGCGGAATTGCTCGTCCTTGCTGGCGTTGAAAGCGACGGCGCAATTGCTGCGCGCAAACTAGGAGATACCCTTGAGAGCGGCAAGGCAGCAGAGAAATTCGATGAGATGATCGCGGCACTTGGTGGTCCGACATCATTCAGCCAAGATTGGCGTCGTCGTCTTCCAGAAGCCAACGTCATCCGCGAAATAGCCTCGCCCGTTACCGGATGCGTAACATCGATTGACGGTCGAGCGATCGGCATGGGCGTAGTGCATATGGGCGGCGGTCGTCTTAGAGGCGGCGAACGGCTTGATCCGTCTGTTGGGTATTCGGACGTCGCGTCAATTGGCCAGATTATCGAAAAAGGCCAACCGATTGCGAAACTTCACGCGGCAAGCGAACGTGCGGCGCAGATGGCTGAGAAATCACTCTTAGGAGCATTCACGCTTTCCGATACAGTCGTTGAGACACCCAACCTTATTATGGAGCGTGTTGGCTGATGGCGCGTGCATTTCTTGTCGTTTTGGATTCCGTTGGCATTGGTGGTGCACCCGACGCGGACCGTTTCTTCAATGGGGATGTCCCGGATACCGGCGCAAATACGTTGGCGCATATCGCACAGGTCTGTGCCAACGGCGAAGCCGATCAGGGTCGGAAAGGCCCCCTCAACATGCCGCACCTCGGTCGCCTTGGTCTAAAGGCTGCCGTTGAGGCTGCAAGCGGTGAGACTGCACCCGGATTGCCCGATGAATGCGAAGGCCTGTGGGGCGTCGCTACAGAAATATCCCTCGGCAAAGATACACCTTCCGGCCATTGGGAATTGGCGGGCGTGCCGGTGCCTTGGGATTGGCATTATTTCCCTGACCAACACCCGGCGTTTCCTCCAAATGTCTCAAAGGAAGTTGCGCGCTTGGCAGGCGCCGACCGCATTTTGGGTGATTGTCACGCGTCGGGAACCGAGATCATAGAGCGGCTTGGCGACGAACATATTCGAACCGGAATGCCGATTTGCTACACGTCAGCCGATAGTGTGTTTCAGATCGCTGCCCATGAAGAACACTTTGGGTTGGACCGACTTCTACAGCTTTGCCGGGATTTGTCGCCAATGCTGCACAATATGCGCGTTGGCCGCGTGATTGCGCGCCCTTTTGTTGGCGGCGCGGGGCACTTCGAGCGAACTTCCAATCGCAAAGACTTCGCCATCGCGCCTCCCAGTGATACGCTTTGCGACTGGGTTCAGAATTCGGATCGAGAAGTGCGCGCGATCGGAAAAATTGGCGACATATTCTCGATGCGCGGAATCAACAGCGTGAAAAAAGGGCGCGACGAAGTTTTGATGGAGCACCTGATCGACGATCTCAAAACAGCTCCTGACGGAAGTTTTACGTTCGCAAATTTCGTGGAATTTGACAGCCTTTATGGACATCGCCGCGATATCGCTGGCTATGCGCGCGCTCTTGAATGGTTTGATGCACACATGCCAAGGTTGATCGATGCAATGCGCGATGGTGATTTGTTGATTTTCACCGCGGATCACGGCAACGACCCAAGCTGGGTCGGCACTGATCATACTCGCGAGCGTGTGCCGGTTCTCGGCATTGGGGTTGGCCCAAAAAACGTCGGACAAATCGCGTTCGCAGATGTCGCGGCATCCTTGGCTGAACATTTGGGCGTAGCTTCCCAAGGGCCGGGACGGAGTTTTCTATGAGCTTATCAATTCTTCCAAAAGTCGAACTTCACTTGCATATCGAAGGCGCTGCGCCGCCTGCGTTCATTCGCGGCCTCGCGCACGAGAAAAACGTCGATATCTCTGGGATTTTCGATGAGCATGGATCATATAAGTACAAAGATTTTTGGGACTTTCTGAAAGTTTACGAAGCCGCAACAAGCGTTTTGAACACGCCTGAGGATTTTGCGAGTCTAACTCGCGCAGTTCTTGAAGAAAGCGCGGCTTCGGGCGTTATCTATACCGAAGCATTCATAAGCCCAGATTTTTGTGGTGGGCGCGATGTGGGTGCGTGGAAAGAATATCTGGCAGCGATCCGTGAAGCCGCTGACGAAGCGGAGGCAAATGATGGTGTCGTTCTGCGCGGCATCATCACCTGCATCCGGCACTTCGGAAGTGAGAAAGCGCGCGAGTCAGCAATTTGTGCTGCAGAAACGGCGGGCGATTGGGTGGTTGGTTTTGGGATTGGTGGCGACGAAAAGATGGGTGCACTCAAGGATTTCAAGTGGTCGTTCGACTGCGCCCGGGAAGCGGGACTGGCGTTAACTGCACATGCGGGGGAATGGGGTGGCGCACAAAGCGTGAAGGATGCAGTTGATGATCTTAAAGTCGTTCGCCTTGGTCACGGCGTGCAGGCAATCGACGATCCCGCACTGGTCGACAGATTGGCCGAAGATGAAATCGTGTTCGAAGTTTGCCCAGGGTCAAACGTGGCGCTGGGCGTTTACCCAAATTGGCGCGCACATCCCATCCATCGTTTGCGTGAGGCCGGGTGCAAGGTCACAATCTCAACCGACGATCCGCCATTCTTTCACACGACAATGAACAACGAATATGATCGTTTGGCAGACGCGTTCGACTGGGACGAGGGCGTCTTCACTGACATTGCAATGACAAGCGCCCAAGCCGCGTTCTGTGACGACGAAACAAAAACCAAAATTTTGAAAAGACTGGAGCAAAGATGATGCAGCACCTGACAATCGTCGATCACCCGCTGGTGCAGCACAAATTGAGTTTGATGCGGGATCAATCAACGCCAACGGCAGTGTTTCGTCAGCTCTTGCGAGAGATCGCACATCTTCTCGCTTATGAAGTGACGCGCGGCCTTCCGATGACCACCAAAACCGTCGAAACCCCTTTGCAGTCAATGGAGGCGCCGGTTCTGGATGGGCGCAAACTGGCTCTTGTCAGCATTCTTCGCGCGGGCAATGGATTACTTGACGGCATGCTAGATCTGATCCCGTCGGCGCGCGTCGGATTTGTCGGACTCTATCGCGATGAGGATACCCTCAAACCCGTTCAATATTACTGCAAACTCCCCGGTGAGATTGATGAACGCGTGGTCATCGCCGTCGACCCGATGCTTGCCACAGGCAATTCCTCCGCCGCGGCCATCGATTTGATTAAGAAACATGGCGCAAAAAATATCCGGTTTCTCTGTTTGCTCGCGGCACCTGAAGGCGTCGCACGGATGAAAGAAGCGCACCCTGATGTGCCGGTAGTCACGGCGGCTCTAGATGAGAGACTGAACGAATTGGGCTACATTGTTCCTGGACTTGGGGACGCCGGTGATCGGATGTTTGGCACAAAATAATCGGGACTGCGCACCGAATTGCTTTATAGTTTTGGCCATCACGGGCACCTTCTGATGCAATTCATCTGACATACAAAGGCGGGCAGCATGCGACTGACATTGGCAATGATTTCGGTTCTTATGGCCTCGCCGGCGGTGTCGCAAAACACCGGACCGCTTGAAACGCCCCCTGCAGATTTCAGGCAGGCTACTTTCGTAGACAGCGCGGGATGTGTGTTCTCAAAAGCAAAAGTAAATGGAAACACCGTTTGGGTGCCAAGGCTAAATGCCTCTCGTTCGCCTGTTTGCGATGAAACGCCCTCTTTTCCTTTACGTGGAGCGGCATTGGTCGTAACGAATCCAGTGGCCGTGTCGGTGGCGCAAAAGCCGATTGTGATCGCGCCGAAACGAGTGATTAAGACAGCAAGCGGTATCCCAAAAGGATACCGTAAAGTCTGGACTGATGGGCGCTTGAACCCAAATCGCGGGCCCCAAACGCCCGAAGGAGATGCTTCGATGGCGCGCGTTTGGTCCAACGACGTCCCGATGAAGCGGATTAATAACTAATTCTCGCAGATTTGCTGTAGCGAAATCCAATCGCTGTCGCTGATATCGACCGCCGTATCCGCCAGCGGCAGTTTTGTGACGATTTCAGCGTTTGCGTCGTCCAAATAAGGCTGCGGTTCAAAGCCGAAGGATGACATTTGCCCAGCGACTACCTGTGCGTCTATTGGTAGCGTCTTCGACGCGATCAATCTCTCAGCATGAGACTTCAAAGCTTCATCGTTCATTTCACCCGTCGTCAGAAGCTTCAACGCCGCACCTAGTCCTGCGTCCTTCATCAACCGACGAAAAGGGTCCGAATCCTCGCGTCGCTGGTTTTCGGCCAACAAATAGCCTATCAACACGTTCGGCGTCTCATGATCTTCAACCAGTTTGTGGCTCGCCAGCAGTGTGCCGCCCGGCAAATGTTCGGTCGTGGCCAGTGCGGATGGCAGGATAAAGATCTGCGACATCTGCCCCGGGAAAAGACTGGCCGAAAGCGTCGCCAACGCCGTATCGGCCGCCGCACTGCTGCAAGGTTCACCAGTCACGCGCTTGACGTGTCCCATTAATTCCCGCCCGATATCGGATCGGGCGGAGTTTGGAATAATCGCGGACGCATAGCTGGCAAGCGCACCGGGAAGCCAGAAAACACCAAGCATAAGCAGGACAAGACTGCTCCCGCCGAAAATCAGCGCCCGAAGACGACCGGGATGGCGACCCTGCCGCCTGATCGCTTTGAGGACTTTATTCAAAGCGTCGATCATAACTTTGTCAGAAATCTCAAGAGTTTCCGGGGCATCCGTACCGGGTGAATAGATCGCGGGACGGGTTCCTGGGTTTTTTCTCTCAATCGCTGGCAACGACCAGTGGGCCAAAACCGCGTCGTTTAGGTCGGTAATCGTTAGCGTCGCTTCGCCAATCGAGACGATTACATCACGGCGTTGCTCGTCCCTGTCGCGTCGCCAGACCGCCTCGGCCTCCAGCCGTTGATATTTGTCTAAAACAGTCACCTGTTTGCCCAAGCGCCCCGCCAATTGGACTGTACCTCGGAAAAGCCTAGCCCAAAGAACTAACCGGTTGAATGGGAAAGGCGCCTAACTTGCGGGGTAAAGGCTTGAATGCGCCTGTGAACGTGCGAGTTTCAGCGGATGATCATATCCCCAAGTCGAAAATTCCTGTTTGTCCACATTCCAAAAACCGGCGGCACGTCCTTTTCGCAGGCTTACGAGGCACGCGCACGGCCAGACGACATTTTGATTGGCGACACTGCGAAAGCGAAAAAGCGTCGCCATCGACTTGATCGAACTGGCGCGCCGGGACGGGTTTGGAAGCATTCGACCCTTGCCGACATCGAAGGCATGGCAGGTGTCGGCGACTTGGACAGCTACTTCATATGCACGATGGTACGCGACCCGTGGGATCGGGTATTTAGTCTTTATCACTGGCTGCGAGCGCAGAGTTTCGATCATTTTGCCGTAGGCATTGCCAAGCAGAAGGAATTCAATGAATTCCTTGGCGACAAAGACGTTATGAAGATGCTTTCAAGGGACGCGGCAAACACTTACGTCACAGACCGGCGAGGAAAGCTCGTCTGCAATGCCTTTATTCGGCTGGAGCATCTCGAAAGCGATCTAAAGCCAGTCTGGGATTGGCTCGCGATCGATTTGTCACCATTGCCAAAGGTAAATGCGTCTGGTCGACCAATCGATAGTCGCGCTGCCTATGATCCCCAGATGGTGACGCGCGTCGGACGTTGGTTTGCACAAGACATTGAGCAATTTGATTACCGCTTTTGACGCCGCGTTCCCTCGTGACTTGAACGCCTAGCTCAGAAATGGTGCCCTAACGCCTAGGAGCCCGCCATGACCGACTATCCAAATTTGTTCCGCCCGCTTGACCTTGGCCATGTGACATTGCCCAATCGCGTGCTTATGGGGTCAATGCATACCGGCCTGGAAGAGCTGGGCGACTTTGAACGGGTTTCCGCCTTTTATGCGACGCGTGCACGTGGAGGTGTTTCGCTAATCGTGACAGGCGGCATGGCTCCAAACCGCGAAGGCGGCGTCCTGCCCGGCGCGGCGGGCCTGTTCACTGACAAAGACATTGCCAACCATTCTCTGACTACAAAGCGCGTGCATGACGAGGGCGGTCGCATCGCGATGCAAATTCTTCATGCAGGGCGATATGCCTATAGCCCTGAATGCGTGGCGCCTTCTGCAATCAAGTCGCCAATTTCACCATTTGCCCCGGCCGAGCTCGACGATGAAGGGATCGAAAAGCAAATCGCCGATATTGCTGTCGCGGCCGAACGCGCGAAGATCGCGGGATACGATGGCGTCGAAATCATGGGGTCCGAGGGGTATTTTCTCAATCAATTCCTCGTGACGCACACAAACCGGCGCACCGACCAATGGGGTGGTTCATACGAGAACCGTATGCGTTTGCCGGTTGAGGTTGTGCGACGCGTGCGTGCGGCTGTCGGGCCGGATTTTGTCATCATCTATCGCCTGTCGATGATTGATCTTATTCCCAACGGGTCAACTTGGGACGAGGTGATCACGCTCGCCAAAGCAATCGAAACCGCGGGTGCGACTTTGTTGAACACAGGCATCGGTTGGCACGAAGCCCGCATTCCGACAATCGCCACTTCCGTGCCGCGTCGCGCCTTCTCTTGGGTCACCAAAAAACTCATGGGCGAAGTTTCCATTCCGATCATCACATCCAATCGGATCAACACGCCACAGGTTGCGGAAAACGTGCTGGCTGAGGGCTGCGCAGATATGGTGTCGATGGCGCGACCGTTTCTTGCGGACCCGGATTTCGTGGCCAAAGCGCGCGTTGGTGCAAGTAAAACAATTGCGCCCTGCATCGCTTGCAATCAAGCCTGCCTAGACCACACATTTGAGATGAAAGTCGCGACGTGCCTCGTCAATCCGCAAGCCGCGCATGAAACCGATTTAGTATACGCCGCGACACACGCTCCGAAATCTGTAGCCGTCGTTGGTGCTGGCCCCGCTGGGCTCGCAACGGCGATCGTTGCAGCATCACGTGGGCACCACGTGACGCTATTTGATCGTGCGCTCAAGATTGGCGGCCAGTTGAACATGGCCAAACAAATCCCCGGAAAAGAAGAATTTCATGGCTTGGTCGAATGGTATGAGACGATGGTTGCTCAAACCGGCGTCACGATGTCACTCGGCACGAATGTTACGCCAGACATGCTCTCGCCCTTTGACGAAGTCGTGCTCGCCACCGGTGTCTTACCTCGAGATCCAAAGATCCCGACGCAAGGCGCACCCCATGTTGTGAGCTACATCGATATTCTAACTGGTCGCGAAACGGCTGGCGCGCGCGTCGCCATTGTCGGGGCAGGCGGCATTGGCTTCGATGTGGCAGAATATCTGTCTCACGACGGCGAAAGCCCAACAGAAAATCTGGCACTTTGGAAATCGGAATGGGGTGTCAGCGATCCCGAAGAGCATCGCAGCGGACTAAGCCCCGATGGCCCGAAACCGACGCCCTCTCCACGCGAGATTTCCCTCCTTCAGCGAAAAGCCGAGCGTCCGGGAAAACGTCTCGGCAAGACAACCGGTTGGATCCATCGGGCCAATCTTGCAATGAAAGGCGTTAAAATGTTGGGCGGCGTCGAATATACGAAGATTGACGGCGACGGCCTCCATATTGCCACTAAGGACGGAGAGCGGACCATCCCGTGTGATACCGTTGTTCTTTGCGCCGGGCAGGTGCCTGATCGAGGTCTCGCCGCTCAATTGTCCGAGGCCGGTCAACAATTCCACATCATTGGTGGCGCAGATGTGGCATCGGAACTGGATGCTAAACGCGCAATTAACCAAGGTTCACGGCTTGCTGCGGAAATTTGATCGTTAAGCAATTGAAAATTAACAACTTAAATCTAGAAACAGGGAAACGGGGTCGTTTCCCATCGCAAAACGATCCCGAGAAAACCGGGAAATTGTCGGGGCATCTCCCCATTCTTGCCCAATTTGCCCGCCAAAGAGGTTTCGCCGGGGGGCAGAGGATAACAAAGGTATAGCTCCATATGGACCGACTGACCGAAATGGAGGCGTTTGCGACCGTTGTGGACCAAGGTGGTTTCACGGATGCTGCCAAGAAAATGGGAATTTCAAAGTCGGCCGTGTCCAAACACGTCTCGTCTCTTGAAGCCCGGCTTGGCGCGCGTCTGTTAAACCGGACCACTCGCCGCGTATCGCCGACCGAGATTGGCCTGGCCTATTATGATCGCGCACGTCGCGTTCTAAATGACGCTGGCGAGGCAGATGCGCTGGTCACTTCGATGCAATCGGCACCATCTGGGCTGTTGCGCATCTCTGTGGCCACAGATTTTGGGGTTAATCATCTTAGCCCTGTTCTTGGCGACTTCTTGCAGGAATTCTCCGACATCACCGTAAATATGGTTTTGAACAACCGTTACGTTGAGTTGATCTCGGAAGGCTTCGATTTGGCCATTCGTATTGGCGAACTGGAAGATTCGACGCTGCGTGCGCGCAAGCTTTGCGAAACAAACCGTCGGATGATTGCATCCCCGGAATACTTCGAAAAGTATGGCCGCCCACAAAAGATCGACGATTTGAACGAACACAAACTCCTTCATTACTCGAACAATTCTTCGGGCAATGTTTGGAAGTTGACTGCGCCGTCTGGTGAAAAGCGCCAAGTGCGCACCGCAGGTTGGTTAACCGTGAACGACGGCCAATCACTCTTGAATGCTGCGATTGCCGGTCTTGGCATCGCGTACCTCCCTTCCTTCCTCTATGCGGATGCGATGGAACATGGTCTTGTTCAGGAAGCGATCCCGGAATTGCCGATCGAAACCCAAGGCATCTATGCCGTGTACCCTCCTGGCCGGTTTACCCAGCCGAAGGTCCGCGCATTCATTGACTTCCTTGTTCATGCCTTTGCCGAAAAAGGCCCGGACAATTGGTAAACTCCTCCCTGTCGTGACGAGTTTCTCCCTCGGTTGTAAAACTCTCGGGCGCCCTTAATCAGGCGCCCGATTTTTTTCCAGACCGCAATCGCTCATTGGTAAAGGCCTGACCGATATGGATCAGACAAGATGCGTCTCAGTTTTCCAAGGCCAACAGTACAACCTCAACTCTCCGGTTCGAAGAGCGCCCGTCCTCCGTCACGTTCGAAGCGATAGGTGCGAGAAAACCAGCGCCGTCCGCTACCACCTGCGCGCGCGCGATGCCATAGACAGACACCAGTCGATCAGCAACCGCCTCAGCCCGACGTCTTGAGAGAGCCTTGTTCGCGTCGGCAGACCCGATCGCATCGGTATGACCGACCAATGCCACGCGTGCCGAGGGTTGTGTCAAAAGCCATGCCGCGAGCGTTTCTAGGCTGCCATAAGGTCCGGGACCAAGTTCTGCAGCGCCCGACCCGAACTCAAGATCGCCCAAAACCGCGTGGCCACGCCCCGTCAATTCGCGTGTAAGGTCTGTCGGGTTGTCGCTCACCGCCGGAATTCTTTCCAAGGTTTTGGTTGGAACCTGTGCCAATTCGACGGCAGACACCTCTGTTATGTGTGCATAGCCTGCATCTGGCCCCCGTGAAGTTACAATCGAGACGATGTGAGGCGCGTCGTCGGTCGATTTGCGGGCCAGAAGATAACGGAAATCTCCGAGATCGACGTGCATGTCCGGCTCGCCAAGGATGTCGAGTTGAAATCGAAAATCAAAGCCGCCGCAGGCAGTATCCGCGCAGCCGAATGCAATGTCATAGCCCGCCGCCTCCAATGCATCACGGAGCGGCGACATAATCTGCAATGTCGTCAGCGTTCCGTTGCCCAGGCGAAAGGCGCGTCGACGCACGGCGCCTTCTTCTTCAGATGCCAAAACCCCCGGGGCCCATGCCTGCTCTGGAATGCGAATGCTTCCCGCAGGCGTTTCTTCTGTTCTTGTCGTGACCGAACCTGCAGGAACTAAATCCAACGCCAATGCAGGCGTGGCAAAAACAGCAACCAATAAGATTCCAGCGAGGCGCTTCAATGCTCTTTATCCTTAACGCGATAATGATATGTCGCAGCTATCGTCATGCCAAGCGAGCGATAAAGCGCATTTGCGGGTCCATTTGCGTCTGTCACCATCACACAGATCCAAAGCGCTTGTCGTTCAAGCGCCCAGTGAGCCGCCGCTTGCATCAATTGTTTGCCTACGCCCATCCGCCGCGCCCCGGGCGATACTTCCAACGCATGCACCATTGCAATTTGGCGATCAATCGCAGCGAAACCAGTGCCCGCTGGCAGATCTTTCCACCGAGCGAGCAGGCTGGTTTTTTCCCCGATAGCGCGCGACATGACGTCAATGCGCTCCGACCCAATTCCGCCGTCCAGCCACATTTCGGTCTGTATGGAAAGCGGCGGCCAGGTTGGAAAATTCTTTGCCGAACCAAATGTTTCCGCTACGTCTTTAATGTCCGCAATATAGGCGGTCACCGGGTCCTTAACCGAATATCCTAAGCCTTCAAGCTGTCGATCAAGTGCTACGTCTCTCGGCTTAATCATGAACAATGGGGTTTGTTCCCATGCCACCATCGCGCGCTCAGCATCAGCAATTTCGCCGATCGAAACTTCGCGATCTGTCGTGGCTGCGGACACGCGTTGCCCACCACCTCTGCCTTCGCGAAGTGTCCATGGACCGCGCTTCATGAATTGCGCCGCGCGCCACGTCGCATCCAAGGCCCGAAACAAATCCTCTGAGGACGGTTGCGTCATTCCTCGGCGTCCGGGAATGCACAGCGAAGGGCTTCAACGGCTGATTTCAGTGCGGAGGAATCTGAGCTTCTTGCGACAACGTTGGCACCATAAATACCATCGTTTTGAAAGGGATACGAGCCAAAGCTCACATTGGGATGCGCAAGCGATAGTTCCGATAACGGCCCAGCAATATCACCTTCACCACGATTGATCCGCAATGTCGCAGAAATTAATGGGTCACCGCCTGTCAAGCTTGGGAGAACTGAAGCTACCATCGCCTTAAAGACGGTTGGAACCCCAGCCATCACGTGCACATTCTTCATCCGAAATCCTGGAGCCACCGACACCGGATTATCAATCAGCGCTGCGCCTTCGGGGATGCGCGCCATTCTCAATCGGGCAGCGTTCAGTTCAAGCCCCTGCCGATCGTAATGCGTTTGCAGAAGCGCCCTTGCATCTTCACGAACGTCGATGGTTGTCGCAAAGGCTTCGGCAATGCAGTCTGCGGTTATGTCGTCGTGTGTTGGACCAATCCCGCCAGACGTGAACACGGTCTCGTAGCGCTGTGACAATTCTTGAACGGCCGCGACGATAGCCACACGATCATCTGACACTACGCGCACTTCTTTGAGGTCGATCCCGATCTCGGTCAACTGCCCAGCCAGATAATGCATATTTGCATCGCGCGTGCGGCCCGACAGAATTTCATCTCCAATCACCAACATCGCCGCGCTAGGATTTGCCATCTTACTTGCGTCCTTTGCCTCGCCTTCGAGAGACGGTATAGGCCTCAGACTATGCGCTTTCCATCCCCATTGATCCCCGCCCGGCTTGTGCGCCGCTACAAGCGTTTTCTGGCAGACGTTGTACTGGAACGGGATGGGCAGGAAGTGACCGCGCATTGCCCGAACCCCGGTGCGATGTTGGGACTCGCTGAACCCGGAATGCGGGTTTGGCTGGAACCGAACGATGACCCCAAAAAGAAGCTTAAATTCGGCTGGCGCCTTGTCGAATTTGACGAAGGTCATTGGGTCGGGATCGACACAAGTGTTCCAAACCGTGTCGTGGGCGATGCCTTGCGTGCCAAGTCTATCGTCGAGTTTTCGAGCTATGATCAGGTCCGGGCCGAAGTTCCCTATGGCGAAAAAAGTCGGGTTGATTTCCTGCTAACGCAAAGCGGACAACCTGATCTCTATCTCGAAGTCAAAAATGCTCATCTAATGCGCAAAGACAAACTCGCTGAGTTTCCCGATTGCGTCACAGCGCGCGGTGCACGTCATCTCGATGACCTCGCCGAAATGGTGCGAAAGGGGCACCGCGCGGTCATGTTTTACCTGATTCAACGAACCGATTGCGATCAATTTGCGCTTGCTCGTGACCTTGACCCCACATACGGGCGCCATTTCGACCGAGCCATTGAGGCGGGCGTTGAGGTCATGTGTTTCGGCACGCAGATTGATACTAAAGGCGTTGCTTTGGGTGACCGAGTTGCGTTCGCAAAGTAACAATACTGGCACTTTAAAGTGGGAAAGCCTATATCGGGCAGGAACGCGACACGGGACGAAAACTTGAAAAACGATTCAAAAGGGCGGGTCACTAAGGACGGCATTCGAATTTTCGAAGAGGCCGACTTTTCGGGTATGCACGCGGCCGGTGCGCTTGCCGCACGAATTCTCGACGATATCGCACCATTGGTGCAGCCAGGGACCACAACCGGGCATATTGATGCCGCCATTACAAAACTGGTCGATGAGGCAGGCGCGACCTCGGCCACGATCGGTTACAAAGGCTACCAACACGCCAGTTGCATCAGTGTGAACCACGTCGTGTGTCACGGAATTCCTGGCGACAAGCGTCTGAAGGAAGGCGATATCCTCAACGTCGATGTCACGGTAATCGTCGATGGTTGGTATGGGGACACCTCGCGCATGTATGTCGCTGGCAAGCTTAGTCGCAAAGCGGAACGGCTTATTCAGATCACGCATGATGCGCTTTTCGAAGGGATCAACGCGGTCAAACCCGGAAATACTTTCGGCGATATCGGGCACGCGATCCAAAGTTTCGTTGAAGCCAATCGCATGTCTGTTGTTCGTGATTTTTGTGGTCATGGTCTTGGTCGTGTGTTCCATGCGCCGCCCAATGTCTTGCACTATGGCCGCTCTGGGACCGGCGCTGTTCTTGAGCCAGGAATGTTCTTCACTATCGAACCTATGGTGAATTTGGGACGTCCTGAAACCAAAATTCTCGCGGATGACTGGACTGCCGTGACCCGGGACAAGTCGCTGTCCGCCCAATTCGAGCATTCCATCGGTGTGACAGAGACGGGCTGCCAGATTTTCACGCTTTCACCCGGTGGGAAATTTCACCCGACTTGGGGTTAACGCTTGGTGGAAACGGCTTTCGGGCCTTATTCTGAATAGAGTTGGCACCATAGGGTAACACCGAACGTGACTTTACGTCTCACTGATGAAGAGAAAGCGATCCTTGCTGGCGGCAAAGGCACGTACGGTGATCGCATGGCCATGGAAGTTGTCGCCGAATCTGCGCGGTATCTTGGTGCGAAATCCTTGGTTCCGGTTGCATCTAGCCACATCGACGGGTGCTTATATCATGGGGATTCAGGTACGCTTTATTGCGAGAAGCTCGTCGACCAAGGCGCGCGCGTGCGCGTGCCCACAAGCACAAACGTCGGCGCGCTCAACCTTTTAAAACCCGACCAATGCCGCCTAGAGCCTCATCGAAAGAAGATGGCGTTTCGTTTGATGGTCGCTCACGAGAAGATGGGCTGCGCACCGAGCTGGACTTGCGCCCCGTATCAGGCTGGCGCGCGGCCATCGCTCGGACAACAGATCGCATGGGGCGAATCCAATGCCGTCGCTTTTGCCAACACAGTTCTTGGCGCAAGAACGAATAGGTACGGTGATTTTCTCGATATCGCTTGCGCAATTTCTGCCCGTGCTCCCGATTTTGGATTGCACATCGCTGAAAACAGAACAGCGCGCCTCGTCATCGACGCCTCGGATTTACCGGCTAGGCTACTGCAAGAAGACGCCTTCTATCCCGTGCTGGGCGCGCTCATTGGTCGGTTGGCCGGCGAGACGATTGCCGCGGTGACAGGCATGCCAGACAATGTGTCAGAAGATGCTTTGAAGGCGCTATGTGCGGGTGCCGCTTCAACGGGCGCGGTTGCTTTGATCCATATTGTCGGTGTGACACCCGAAGCCACAACTTTAAAAGCAGCGCTGGGCGGTTTGGTCCCTGAAGTCACGATTACTCTAACTCACGAAATGATACTGGAAGCCCGTGACGCTTTGAGCCTCTCTCAATCTGAAATCATAAATTCAGTTGCTTTGGGCAGCCCACATTTCAACACGACGGAATGCAAGTCCGTCCTCCGACTTGCGGCTGGCCGCGGATTTGAAATTCCCTTCTTCATTTGCATGGGTCGGCACACATTCGAAGAGCTAAAGAGCGACGATACACTTCAGGACCTCGAACACCTTGGCATCGAATGTGTGGTCGATACCTGCGTTGTTGTTACGCCAATTTTGCCGAGAGCAGGTGGGGTGATGATGACGAATTCCGCGAAGTTTGCCCATTATGTTCAAGGAAACACAGGGCACGCGCCGATATTTGGCACGCTTCGCGAATGCGTCCTGTCCGCTCAATCCGGCCGGGTGATCCGTGATCCGGACGTCTGGTCTTGAGCTGGAAGACCGAAATACTGCTAGTGGGCGCGGGGCAGGGTGATGTCCTACGTCTGGATGCACCGATAAGCTTTTGGGGCGGCATTGATCCCGAAACATCGCGTGTCGTTCTTGCGGGTCATCCGCAACATGGTCAGCAGATTGCAGACAAGATGGTCGCCATACCCAACACCGTCGGGTCGTCCAGCTCATCCGCCGTTCTACTGGAATTGATCCATCAAGGAATTGCGCCCGCTGGCATCATCCTGGGGCGTCCGGACGCCATATTGCCAATCGGAGGGATCGCCGCGCGACAAATGGGATGGCGCCCTCCGCCTATTGTGGTTTTGCGCGACCATTCGCTTCAATCAGGTGAGCGCATCTCCATTTGCGAAGACGGGTTGGTTCAACTGCTTTGAATTGACCATGAACACCTTAGTCCGCTCTGCGAACCAGTCCTTTTGCGCAGGGCGAGATGGCACTTCGTTAAGCTAACAATAAAGGAATCGTTTGCCAGATTTCGCATTCAACTGTTTATGTATACAAAATGTATTCAATCGGATCGACTTTGTGACAAACTCCGCAAAAGACGCATGTTTCGACGGCTTACGCCATCGGATTCTGACAACTGATTTGGCTCCGGGTGAAAGCCTCGACGAAGCGACCTTGTCTGACATCTATGGAATATCGCGCACGCCTCTGCGCGAGGTTCTGCAAAGATTGGCGGGCGCAGGATATGTAGAGATTGCCAAACATCGCGGCGCAAAAGTCACGTCGATGGATCTCAAACACATGCGGACGTTTTTTCAAACCGCGCCGATGATCTACGCAAGCGCATCGCGGTTGGCTGCGGTCGCGCGAACGAGCGACCAACTGGAAAGCCTTGTCAAAGCGCAGGGCGCTTTCAAAGCGGCAACCAGGACCAGAAGCGCCCAAGCCTCTGCGATTTCAAACCACCGCTTTCACGAAATCATCGCCGAAATGGCGGACAATCCCTATATCTCGGTCGCTATGGATCGTTTGTTGATTGACCACGTCAGGCTTAGCCAAACGTTCTACCGACCCGCTTCCAAATCTGACAGGCAACTCATTGAAAAAGCGTCGAGTCAACACGACCAGATGATCATCGCGATCCGCGAGCGTGACAGCGAACTGGCGGTTTCACTGACGCTTGAGCATTGGGATTTGTCCAAAAGCAGGCTTGAGCGTTTTGTTCGTCCGGATCCGCTCCCCTTTGAACCTGTCACGGCGGGGGAATAATGCGATGCGAAGCCCAAATATCCAACTCATCGAGGGGAACATATGAGCGTTGATGCTGTGGGAACGACACGCCGTGGACGTGGCGCAAGGAAAGCAATTCGCCAGAAACGCGATATCAAAATGCTGCCTGCGTTGAAGCGCAGATTGCCTTTGGTTGAACCCATGGATCTGGAGCAAATCGAGCGGATAGACACCGCCTCAATGAGCATTCTGGAAGATGTGGGCGTCGTTTTCCGCGATCCGATTGCCTTGTCGGATTGGAAGAAAGCAGGTGCTGACGTTCGCGGGGAAACGGTCCATCTCGATCGCGACTTGGTGCGCGATTTGATCAGCACCATCCCGACGGCCTTCACCTATCATGCCCGCAACCCGACCAATAACTTGCCATTCGGGAACGATCACGCGATCTTTGTCCCCATGACCGGAGCGCCATTTTTGCGCGATCTTGACGATATCCGACGAAACCCAACGCTCGACGATCTCGCCAATTTCCACAAACTCAGCCACATGCTCCCCGCGATCCATTCCAGCGCGCACCATATCGTAGAACCCTACGATCATCCGATCAGCCAACGGCATTTGCGTATCACCTATTCGTCGATGAAACATTCCGACAAGACGTTTATGGGAATGACAACCAGCCCGAAAAACGCAGAAGACGTGATGGAAATGTGCGCCATTTTGTTTGGCGAGGATTACCTGGAAACCCACCCGGTATGTACAGGAAATTGCAATGGGAACTCGCCCTTGGTTTGGGACGAAACGATGCTCGGCGCCATGCGGGCTTTCGCTAAACGGAACCAGCCCGTGCTCTGCTCACCATTCGTGCTTGGCGGTGCCAATACGCCCGCTTCAGTCGCACCAACCGTTGCTCAGCTAAACGCTGAAGCGCTCAGTGCGTTGGCCTATACTCAAGTCATTAGAAAGGGAGCACCAGCAATTTATGGCCACTACCTTTCCACCGTTTCAATGAAGTCCGGCGCGCCAATGGCAGGCACACCCGAGATTAGTCTCATGAACTTCATGATCGGCCAGATGGCCCGCTATTACGAAGTTCCGTGGCGCACATCCAACACTCTGGGCGGCGCAAAAACATTCGATGCGCAGGCAGGATACGAAAGCGCGATGACGATGAACGCGACGCTGATGTCAGGTGCAAACTACCTGTGGCATTCAGCAGGCTGGAACGAAGCGGGTATGCATTGTTCCATGGCAAAATTTGTTGTCGATGCTGAAATGTGCGCGATGGGGTATCGGATGATGGAAGGTGTGCGTTGGGATGACTTTGATGAGGCGATGCAAGCAGTGCGCGATGTTGGCCCCGGCGGACATTACCTGGGGCACCCGCACACCCTTGAAAACTTTCAACGCGCCTTTTTCATGCCTGAGATGTTCGACAACAATTCAATCGAGCAATGGCAAGCCGAAGGGAGCATTGAGATCGGAGAGCGGGCCCTAATCCTGGCCCGATCCCTTCTGAACGAATACGAGGAACCGAAGTTGGACGACGCTAAAAACGAAGCGCTCTTGGACTACATTGCGCGCAGGGAGTCGGAAATTCCGGCCGCCGAAGCGCTCAATCAAACCTATTGATCGTACCAATATTACGCCAAACGTCGTTCGAACATCTGAACAGCGGCATTGAACCCGTCGACCGACTGCTCAGTACGCGCAGACAATTGCGCGCCTTCAAGTAATGCGAGTATCGATGCCGCCGTCATATCTAGGTCGTCGTTTGATTGCTCAACACTTTCTTGTTCCAGCGCAGTTTCGATCCAAAGGCGTACGTTCGCGCGATACAACCGCACAGACGCTTTGACGGCCTCATTGAGGCTTTCCGGAGCAAGCCCAAACGCCACGCACAAGCAAAGGCAATCGCCTTTGGAACTGGCGTCGCGATAGAGGTTAACAAAAGCCTTTAGCCTCAACTTCCCATCCCGATATGTATCATCGATAGCCTCGCAACTTGCCAAAACGCGATCGCTGTATCGCTTGATAAGAGCCAGCGCCAAGGCGGCCTTGGTTGGAAAGTGGTGGTGGATGCTCGCTTTTCTTATTCCAATTTCACTGGCGATATCGGCATAGCTGAATCCGTCAAAGCCCCGCGTCCGCGAAAGGCGCTCGCCGCAATCTAGAATGGCTGTTTTTGTGTCCGTCATCCGCAATTCTCCGGAACCGTGCGAAGAATGCCATTTGCCACAATCTCAGCCGCCTCTAATGCCCCTTCGACGAAGCCACCGAATTCGGGGGCCATTTCGGTCCCTGCAAACAAAAGCCTGCCATCAAAGATGCCGCGCAACACCGGGGGCATACCGTACCTCGGATGATGTCTCAGGGCGATGTGATCCGCGCGCGTCGCTGTATGGGGTTCGAGCGCCCAGTCTTCGATCCAAACTTTCTTGGGCATGCTTTCCTGCGGACCAAATATCCTTTCGAACTGGGATAACACA
>CALLWO010000081.1 GCA_938016355.1 uncultured Boseongicola sp.
CGCCGAAGACCCGCTCTTCATCCTCTACACATCTGGCTCGACCGGCATGCCAAAGGGCGTCGTCCACTCTACCGGCGGCTATATCGTCTATGCGTCGATGACGCATCAATACACGTTCGATTATCATGACGGCGACATCTTTTGGTGCACCGCTGACGTCGGCTGGGTCACGGGCCACAGCTATATCGTCTATGGGCCGCTCGCCAACGGCGCGACCACCATCATGTTCGAAGGCGTCCCGACCTATCCCGATGCGGGCCGGTTCTGGGCCGTGTGCGAAAAGCACAAAGTGAACCAGTTCTACACCGCCCCCACCGCCATTCGCGCGTTAATGGGCAAAGGCCCCGAATTCGTCGAAGCTTACGACCTGTCAGACCTCAAGGTGCTCGGCACCGTCGGGGAACCAATCAACCCCGAAGCCTGGAACTGGTATCATGAGGTTGTCGGGCGCGGGAATGTGCCCATCGTCGATACTTGGTGGCAAACCGAAACCGGCGGCCACCTGATGACGCCGCTTCCCGGAGCCACCGCGACCAAGCCCGGCTCCTGCACCTTCCCGTTCTTTGGCGTTCAGCCGGTCATTCTGGAACCGACAACAGGCGAGGAACTCCACGAAACAGCGACCGAGGGCGTGCTTTGCATCAAAGACAGCTGGCCCGCCCAGATGCGAACCGTTTGGGGCGATCACGAGCGCTTCGAAAAGACCTATTTCGCGGATTACAAAAACTACTACTTCACCGGTGACGGCTGTCGTCGCGACGAAGACGGCTATTACTGGATCACAGGCCGCGTGGATGATGTGATCAACGTCTCGGGTCACCGCATGGGCACTGCGGAAGTGGAAAGCGCATTGGTCGCACATCCCAAGGTCGCGGAAAGCGCCGTCGTCGGCTATCCTCACGACATCAAGGGTCAGGGCATCTATGCCTATGTCACACTCATGGGTGGCGAAGAGCCAAGCGAAGAGCTTCGCAAAGAGCTTGAAACGTGGGTCCGCTCGGAAATCGGCCCGATAGCCAAGCCTGACTTGCTGCAATTCGCTCCTGGCCTGCCGAAAACACGGTCCGGTAAGATCATGCGTCGTATCCTGCGCAAAATTGCCGAAGACGATTTCGGCGCGCTTGGTGACACCTCCACGCTGGCCGAACCCGAGGTTGTCGACGATCTGATCGCAAACCGGATGAACCGGGCCTAGCTTATGGGACATGCGGGCGGTTGTCTTTGCGGAGCCCTCCGGTTTCGCCTCGACACCGCCCCGACCCGTGTCACCCATTGCCATTGCCGGTTCTGCCAACGCGTGGCGGTCGCGGGCTTTGCCTCGCTTGCGTTCTCCAGGCTGGACAATGTCCACATCACCGCTGGAACCCCAAGCATCTTTGGTCATGTGTCCACCGGCAGCGGTGCAAAAATTCAGGTCCACTTTTGTGAGAATTGCGGCAGCGCGATCCAGAATGTCCCGATGCGCTTTCCTGGCATCACGGGCATCCACCTCAGCGCTTTTGACGACGCCAACGCCTTGGACCTGCCCAACATAGAAGCCGCACATGTCTATGTTGGCAGCGCGCGCGCCGACACAATACTGCCTGCGGGCGTTCCGATTTTTAAAGAACATGGAATGGCGCACGATGGCTCGACCATCGAGCCAATAATCCTGTCGCACGCGACACCGGCCCGCGACGTCGCGCTATAGACGCGTCTTACCCGCGCGATACGCGCCGGGTCGTGCGGCGCGGGTCGTCTTTGTCACTCACACCATCTGCCAGCGTCGATTCAAGCAACGTCACGATCCCGCCCAAGGAAGCGGGCCCGCTCACGCTGCTGCGTCGATCGCTGCGTGCCCGTTCGTCTTTGCGACGAAAGAGCGTGGCGAACACCCCGCGCTTGGCGGAGCGGCGTTGAGTGTCTCGCAAGGACATCTAGATCCCGCGACGCCACCACTTGCACCACAACGTTAATGCGCGGCGACGGTGCTGCGGCCCCTTAAGGGCCATCTTCAAAACTTCTGTCATGTGTCTGCTCGTTTGCCTGCCGTGGCCCGGGTTAACCCCGGTGCTCTACCTCACTATTAGTAAGGGTTTGGTTGATGAAGCAATACTGATTTTGAGGCGCGTGCGATTTCCGGCGCATCCCGAGTCCCCGATGCAACATGTAGAAACGCAAAGGGGCCGCAACACTATGCGTGCCACGGCCCCTCATTTTCGGTCGGCGGAAACGCGCTTTAGTTCAGCGCGGCATCCGTGATGTCATGCGTCCAGGCACCACTTGGGGCCGCTGTGATCGCCGGATTGTCCGGGCTCACGGCCTTCAAAAGCGTCTGAACCGTCTGCTCATAATCCGCCGGATCAAGGGCACCGTTGGACCCTGCCGTCAGTTTGGCAATCTCGCCCATCATGTACACCTGATGATCAAGCGTCTGCGCGCCGGTCTCGTCATTGTCGATGACGATCTGAGCGGCTTCTTCCTGATTTTCCTCGGCGTATTTCCAACCCTTCATCGACGCGCGCACAAAACGGACCATTTTGTCCTTGAACGCCTCGTCGCTCAGGTTTTCCTCAAGCACATACAACCCGTCTTCCAGCATGCCGAAGCCTTCCTGAAGATAGTTGAACGTCACCAGCTCATCTTCACCGATGCCAGCCTGAAGGATCTGACGATACTCGTTGTAGGTCATGGTCGAAATGCAATCCGCCTGCCCTTGGATCAACGGATCAGCGCTGAAGGCCTGCTTGATCACCGTGACGCCATTGTCGTCCGCGCCATCGGTTTCAATGCCAAGCGACGCCATCCATGCATAGAACGGATATTCGTTGCCGAAGAACCAGACACCCATGGTCTTGCCAACAAAATCGTCGGTCGACGAAATGCCGTTTTCCTTCAGACAATTGACCTGAAGCCCACCTGTCTTGAACGGCTGAGCAATGTTCACAAGCGGCACACCCCGTTCGCGCGCCGCCAGACCCGCGGCCATCCAAGTGGTGATGACATCCGCGCCGCCACCCGCAATCACCTGCTCAGGGGCAATATCAGGGCCACCCGGCTTGATCGTGACATTCAGGCCCTCTTCTTCGTAAAAGCCCTTGTCCTTGGCGACGAAGTACCCTGCGAACTGGGCCTGTGTGACCCACTTCAGCTGCACGGTGACATCCTCAAGATGACTGCCAGCCATTGCACCGCCGGTGCTCAGACCCAGCGCTAGCGCGGCTCCCATAATATATTTCATAACTTTAACTCCCCTTGGTTGATTAGTTTCTTTGAGACGGATGCCAGAAGGTCACCCAACGTTCGACCAGCGCAACCGCGCCGTAAAAGAGCGATCCGGCCAATGCCGCCACCGCTATTTCTGCCCAAACCATGTCCAGCGCCAATTGTCCGACACTGGTTGAAATGCGAAAGCCCATACCGACGATGGGCGATCCGAAGAACTCTGCCACGATGGCCCCAATCAGCGACAGTGTCGAGGCGATCTTGAGACCATTGAATATGAACGGCATCGCCGCAGGAAGCCGCAGCTTCCAAAGCGATTGCCAGTATCCGGCGGCATAGGTGTGCATCAGATCGCGCTGCATGGCCGTGGTTTCCTTCAACCCCGCAACCGTGTTCACAAGCACCGGAAAGAACACCATCGTGAACACAACGGCCGCCTTTGACTGCCAGCCAAAGCCATACCACATCACGAATATCGGTGCGGTTCCCACAATTGGAAGCGCGGCCATGAAGTTGCCAACCGGCAAGACACCCTTTTGCAGAAAGGGTGAGCGGTCCACCAGAACAGCCACCAAAATCGCCGTGCTGCACCCGATCACATAGCCCGACAATGCGCCTTTGACGAAGGTCTGAATGAAATCCGCCCATAGCAAATCCGTCGTCGTCCCGATCTTGGCGGCGATGTCGCTTGGCGCTGGCAAAATGACCAGCGGCACTCCGAAAAGCTGCACCACAAGCTCCCAAAGCCCCAAAAGCGCGATGCCAAATATCGCAGGCACCAGCCACCCGGCGATCGAAAGATCGCTATCGGCAAGCGTCGAATTGATCCGCCACGCACCAAGCCACGCGAGGATCACAAGACCCAAACGCCAGTCCGCCAGAAACGCGCCCGCAATCAGGACCGCTCCGAACAGATCTGACTTACCGATCACTCCCGTCACGTTGCCATCCCCATGCGTCGCAATGTGGCGCGCTCTACCATACCGATCAGCCCGACAACGCAAGCCGCGACGATCGCGGCCATGAAAAGCGCGGACCAGATTTGAATGGTCTGCCCATAATAGCTCCCCGCGAGCAACCGCGCGCCAAGCCCCTGCCCGCCACCCGAAGGCAATTCGCCAACAATTGTCCCCACAAGGCTCGCCGCCGCCCCAATTTTAAGCGAGGCGAAAAGATAGGGCATCGACGCCGGAAGCCGCAGCTTCCAAAACGACTGCGCAGATGTCGCGCTATAGGTCTTGAGCAAATCAAGCTGCATATGGTCCGGACTGCGCAGGCCTTTGACCATGCCCACGACCACCGGAAAGAACGACAAATAAGCCGAGATCAGCGCTTTGGGCAAAATGCCCGTCAACCCGACGGAAGCCAGCACCACAATCACCATCGGCGCGATCGCCAAAATCGGGATTGTCTGGCTTGCGATGGCCCAGGGCATAACGCTCATGTCCATCGCGCGGTTATGGACGATGCCTACAGCCAACAAAATGCCCGCCACCGTTCCGATCAGAAATCCCAACAGCGTCGCCGACAATGTTGCCCAGGCATGAAACACCAAACTGCGTTTCGACGTCGGGGCGGTGCCAAGCGTCGTCTTGAACAACTCGCCAGCCACTTGATGCGGCGCCGGCAGTCGCGGCTTTTCCTCGTTGAACGTAAACGCAATGGCCGCCGGGTTTTGCGCGATCATCGACAAGGTGCCGGTTTCGGCGCGCGCTTTGCGCCCTTCGGGCATTGCCTCGAACCCATGGACCCGCGCGAGGTTCACCGTCCCGTGGATATTCATCGGCACGCAAGCCAGATACCAAAGCCCCATAAGCACGGCGACAACTGCCACCACTGGTCCAAGCGAGCCCTGCAACCAGCGACCTAGCCCGTCGCCGACGCGCGCGCGCGCGGCCGCTTGGGTCGCCACGTCACTCATGCATCCTCTCCATGCCCGGCCCGCAAGCCTTCGCGCACGCGATGCGCAACCTCGATGAATTCCGGCGTGTCGCGAATATCAAGCGGACGCTCTTTTGGCAGCGGGCTTTCAATCACATCCGTGATCCGCCCGGGGCGCGGCGACATCACAACGATCTTGGTGGACAGATATACCGCTTCAGGGATGGAGTGCGTCACAAAACCAATGGTCTTTTCCGTGCGCGCCCAGAGCTTTAGCAACTGTTCATTAAGGTGATCGCGCACAATCTCATCCAGCGCACCGAACGGTTCATCCATCAACAAGATATCCGCATCAAATGCCAACGCGCGTGCAATACTGGCCCGTTGCTGCATGCCACCTGACAACTGCCACGGAAATTTCTTTTCAAATCCGGTAAGGTCGACAAGATCCATAACCCGCGAGACACGTTCGGCCATTTCGGACTTGGAAAACCCCATAATTTCAAGCGGAAGGCGGATATTGCCGCCAATCGTGCGCCACGGATACAGGCCCGCAGCTTGGAAAACATAGCCATAAGCACGCGAGCGGCGTGCCTCATCAGGTGACATTCCATTAACCGAAATGTCGCC
>CALLWO010000082.1 GCA_938016355.1 uncultured Boseongicola sp.
GGTAGGCTTTTGAGCGCGCCATCGCGAACAGGCGGGCGGGTTTCATCTTGAGCTTGCCAAAGATCTCGCCGTCGGCGTGGAAGGTCACCGAGGTGCCGCGCCGGTTCGGGGCCGCGCCGATTTTCTCGACTTTTGTTTGCGGGATGCCGCGGGAGAACTCTTGGGCGTAAAGTTCCTTGTCGCGGGCCACCTCGACGCGCAGATGGTCGGAAAGTGCGTTCACGACGGACACGCCGACGCCGTGGAGGCCGCCGGAGGTTTCATAGGCTTTGCCGGAGAATTTGCCGCCTGCGTGGAGCGTACACAGGATCACTTCGAGGGCGGATTTTTCGGGGAATTTCGGATGCGGGTCGATTGGAATGCCGCGCCCGTTGTCGCGGATGGTGACCGCGCCGTCTTCGTGCAATTCCATTTCGATACGCGTGGCGTGGCCGGCGACGGCTTCGTCCATCGAGTTGTCCAGCACTTCGGCCACAAGGTGGTGAAGCGCGCGTTCGTCGGTGCCGCCGATATACATGCCGGGCCGCTTGCGCACGGGTTCAAGGCCCTCAAGAACCTCGATCGAACTGGCGTCATAGGTGTCGCCCCCGGTGGGGGTCAAAAGGTCGTTTGCCATTGGCTGTCTGCTCTTATTTTTCACGCCCATTAGACCAGTCTGGCGGGGTCTGAGCAATGGGGGATCGGGGGGTCATTTCAGGTGTTTTTGTTGTTTCCAATTTGAACAATCTCTGTTGCCAGATTCTTGCGTCGGCGGAAAATCGCCGGTTCTGGTGTTTGGGCCGCGGACGCAGGTCATTGTTTTTCCTTAAGATTTGCACATTCCCGCCACATTCTACACGGTTAACGTGCACGGCATTTCCGTGGCGTAAAGTGCTGATATTTCTGTAATTTTCCCCGTATTTTTGGTGTTTTGTTCTGCTATTACCTTTGCACTGAAGTGTTTTTCTTAGTGAGGGGAAAGTTTATGAAACTTCTGACAACAGCCGTTGTGGCGACTGTTGCTATGTTGGCAGGCGCAACTGCGCATGCTGCAAGCTACACCTACGACTTTAAAGCGGCCGCCAACTCTGGTGGCGGTATCGGTGAAACTGCATATGAAACGTTTGATACGTCTTCGTTCTATGCTGGTCCATCGGTTTCGATCACTGCCGGAAACGGTGATAACGATGCATATGTTTACTTCGATGCTGGCAATGCCGGTATCGGCGTATGTAACGCTGTGCACAACGAAGCACTGGTTGGCGTTCCAAGCAACACGGGCACAAACAATTGTAACCCGGGAAGCGACGATGGTCTGACAACGACAGGTGAATTCCTGACGTTTACGGCGAATGAGGCAATGACCTTTGACGCGCTGTGGCTGAACTCGAACCACGACTCGGGTACAATTACTTCGACCGTTTGGGACATCCTTGTGAACGGCGTCTTCTTCGCGTCTTACGACGTTGGGAGCATGTTTGCTAACCTGCTTTCAGGTTCGGGCGACGATGTTATGATCTCGCTTGGTATCGACCTTGACGCAGGCGACTACTTCACGCTGCGCGGCACACAGGGACCGAACTCTTACGTTTCTGGCGCTGCTGTTTCGCAGGTTCCGCTGCCGGCCGCTGGTTGGTTGCTGATCGCTGGTCTGGGTGGTCTTGCTGCGATGCGCCGCAAGAAAGCCTGATCTTTTAGATCATAAGATTTGAGAAGGGCCCGCCGGTTTGGCGGGCCTTTTTCGTTTCAGCGTTGCGTCAGCGCGGGCGGCCCAGAATGCGTTTGATCTGGCGACCAAACCAGCCGCTGACCTCGTCTGATGTCTCTTCGATTTCGTCAAAGACCGGATCAATGCGGGCCTGTCGGAAATTGCGCCAAAGCCGCCAGATGGTCAGGCCAAGGATCGTCAGGATCGACAGAAAGACGATGTTGAACCACGGGATGAGCCGGGTGTCGGGGCCGGGGACGACCTCGACGGAGGTGGCGTTGGGGAAGATCGAGAAGAGCTGATTGCGCCAGCCGTAGTGGCGCACGGCGACCCATTGGGGATCGTCCTCGCTCGAGACGAGGTTGCGTGCTTGGGTTTGCAGATCGGCGGTGTCGAATTTGAAATAGGGCGGCCAGCCCCAGCCGGTGTCTTCGTTGCGAAATACGAGCGGGGCGCCGTTGGATTGGATGGTTTCGATGAAGAAGACGTCGCGGTTGACGTTCGACACCGCGTCGCCCGCGCCGGAGTTCTGCCAGAAGACCGAGTTGGAGCCAAAATCGACGCGGCGCACTTCGGTGTTTACGATGCGGACGATATCACGGTCGGGCAGGTTGTATTGCAAAACCCCCGCGACCAACACGATCAGCACGATCCGGATGGTCCATTTTACATATTTCATGGTGCGCGCCCCTCGAACTTGTTGATGATGACATAGGGTGCTGACCCCACCTGCGGCAAGGGCTTTGCCTGTGGCGCGACTTCGTGGCAGAGTTTGCTCCATGCGACTTTCGGGGAAAAAAGCGATTGTGACGGGGGCCGGGTCAGGCTTTGGCGCCGGAATTGCGCGCGCGTTTGCGTGTGAGGGGGCCGAGGTCAAGATCGTCGATGTGAACATCGAGGCGGCACACGCGGTGGCCGAGGAGCTTGGCAACACCAAGCTGGCATGGCGCGCAGATGTCGGGTCAGACGCCGCCGTCGCCGCGATGATCAAGGACGCCATGGCGATGTGGGGGCGGATCGACATCATCGTTAACAACGCGGGCATCACCCATATGCCCGCGCCGATGGAAGAGATCTCGGAAGAGGATTTCGACCGGGTTTTGCGGGTCAATGCGAAGTCGGTTTACCTTTCTGCACGCCACGCAGTGCCGATCATGAAGGCGCAAGGGGGCGGTGTGTTTCTTAACATCGCGTCGACGGCGGGCATCTCGCCGCGCCCGAATTTGAATTGGTACAATGCGTCCAAAGGCTGGATGATCACCGCGACGAAGGCGATGGCGGTGGAACTGGCGCCGTTCGGCATTCGCGTCAATGCGATCAATCCGGTGGCTGGTGAGACGCCGCTTTTGTCGAGCTTCATGGGAGAGGACACGCCGGAAATGCGCGCGAAGTTTCTGTCCACGATCCCGTTGGGTCGGTTTTCAACGCCCGAAGACATTGCGAATGCGTCGGTGTTTCTAAGCTCGGACGAGGCGGCGATGATCACCGGGGTCGCTTTGGAAGTTGATGGCGGGCGGTGCATTTGATGGTTGAGAGGGTGCCGGTTCTTTTGACCGTATTTTCAGGCTCTTACGTTAGCCAGCCCCTGGCGTTTGCGGCGTTTCAGGATGCGGCGGATGCGGTCGGTCTGGCCGTGGATCTGGCGCATGTCGATGTGATTCAACTGGCCGCGAATGTGCGGCTTGCGCATTATTTTCGCCCTGCCATTGTGGCGCGTATTCAGGATTTTCAGGCCCGCGATAACACGTTGATCGTCGTGCGCCCTTGTCCGTTGACGGCTGATCCGAATTTCCCGCCCGATGGGTCGCGGTTTCGCTGCCTTGGGCGGTTCGCGGGCGAGGTCGTTGACGTGCCCCAGCGCGGCGATTTCGTGTGAGGCCGGGGCCGCGAAATCTGATCACGGATGTGCCGGGTCTGAGCGTCGGGCAGGCCAGTGACGCACGACTAAAATCAGGTGTGAGCGTAGTGGTCGGCGACGCGCCGATGGTGGCGGGCGTCCATATCATGGGCGGCGCACCGGGCACGCGAGAGACCGATTTGCTGCGCCCCGATGCGAGTGTTCAACGCGTTGACGCGTTGGTGTTGTCGGGCGGGTCCGCCTTCGGGCTTGGGGCCGCCGATGGCGTGGTTGAGGCGTTACGCGCGGATGGACGTGGGTTTGATGCGGCCGGACATCGCGTGCCCATCGTTCCGGCGGCCATTCTGTTTGATCTGGCGAATGGGGGCGAAAAGGGCTGGGCCACTTCTCCGTATCCGGCGCTGGGGCGGGCGGCGTATGACGCGCGGGGCGGGGATGTTGAATTGGGGACCGCAGGGGCTGGCACAGGGGCGTTGGTTGCGGGGTTGAAAGGCGGGATCGGCTCGGCCTCGATCCAACTGGGGTCGGGCGCGACAATCGGTGCTTTGGTTGCAGTCAATGCGCTTGGGTCGGTGACAAACAGCGATGTAGGTCATTTTTGGTCTGCACCCTGGGAGATGGATGGCGAATTTGGGGACGGCGGCGTATTTGCCGGGCGCGCGCCGCAAGCGATGACGAAGCTGGGGTCGGCTTCGAACACCACCATCGCGGTGGTCGCCACGGACATCGCTCTTGATAAGGCGCAAGCCACGCGGGTCGCGATTGCTGCGCATGACGGAATGGCGCGCGCGATCGTGCCGGCCCATACGCCGATGGACGGGGACCTCGTTTTTGCGGCGTCAACGGGTCGGCGCGCAGTGAGCGAGGACGAGGCGTTGTTGTTGGGCCATCACGCGGCGAGCTGTCTTGCCCGGGCGATTGCGCGCGCGATCTATTGCGCGACACCGGCAGAAGGCGACGTCAGCCCAACGTGGCAGGTGCGGTTTGGCGCGACTTAAACGTCGATCAGGTCGTTGACCAATGCGCTGTCCGGGTCCTCTAAAAGAGAAATGATATCAAAGTGATGACGGCCCGGCGCGATATGGTGGGACGCGTTCCAGGCGTCTGATAGCCACTGAGCCTGATCAAGAAAGGCCGGGCGTTCTTCGGCTCCGACCCAGACCGAAACAGGTACGTCGGGGGTCGCGCGAAGCGTCGGGCTTTCGCTGTCGGCCTCACTTTCATCGAGCCTTAGGGTTTCGTTCATCGTGGTTTCAAGGAGGGGTCTGAGATCCGCCACGGGCGAGATCGGAACGATGCGTTTGATGCGGGGGCGCACGCTGGAGCTGATCACCACATCCGTGCAAGCGACACGTGCAACAAGCTGCCCGCCCGCGGAATGGCCGGAGAGCACAATCGGACCGGGCACAAAGGCGGCGGCGGTTTCAATGGCGCGCGCAATGCATCGGGCGATGGCGTGGATGCGTACCTCCGGGGTCAGCGGATAGGACGGCATTGCCACGGCCCAGCCCCGCGCGGTCAGCCCGGCGGCAAGATGGGACCAGTAGCTGCGATCGAATTTGAGCCAATAGCCGCCGTGGACAAAGACCACGAGCCCTTCGGCGGGGCCATTTGGGTGGAACATGTCGAGTTTCTCGCGCGGCCCCGGACCATAAGGCGCATTTAGACGTGCGCGACCAAGAGTGGCTTCCAACTCGCGATGGTTTCGGGCCTGCGTTTGCCAATGTTCAACATAGGACGCGGCATCGGGGATAAACTGACCATTTTCATAAGCAATGTCGTTCTTCATCATGGAAGGGGGGTGTCCTTGTTCCCGCGCGCGAATTATACCGCGTTTTGAAAATCACGATGCGCTTAGGAAATCCAGCGAAAGGCGGCGAAAATGCTTGATACGACCACTGATCTCAAGGCTCTTTTGACGGACCCGTCATTGTTGGAAACGCGCGCCTTCATGGCGGGCGAATGGGTGGACGGCACAGGCGGGCGGACATTCGATGTGACGAACCCCGCGCGCGGTGATGTGATTGCCAAGGTCGCGGATGTGGACCGGGCTCAGGTCGCGGATGCGATCGCGAAAGCGGCCGTCGCGCAAAAGGCGTGGGCCGCGCGGACGGCAAAGGAACGCGCAAACATCATGCGTGCGTGGTTCGATCTGATGATGGCGAACGCTGATGATCTGGCAACGATCCTGACCGCAGAGCAGGGCAAGCCGCTGGCTGAAGCCAAGGGCGAGATCGCCTATGGCGCGTCGTTCATCGAGTGGTTTGCCGAGGAAGCAAAGCGCATCTATGGCGAGACGATCCCGGGGCATCAGCCTGACAAACGCATCACGGTTTTGAAGCAACCCATAGGCGTTTGCGCCGCGATCACGCCGTGGAATTTTCCCAACGCGATGATCACACGCAAAGTCGGCCCCGCGATTGCAGCGGGGTGTGCGATATTGGTTCGACCCGCCGAAATGACGCCGCTTTCCGCGTTGGCCTTGGGCGTTTTGGCCGAACGCGCCGGGCTTCCAAAAGGGGTTTTGTCGATCATTCCATCGACCGAAGCCTCGGAAGTCGGCAAGGAGTTCTGCGAGAACCACATTGTGCGCAAGTTGAGCTTTACCGGATCGACCGAAGTGGGTCGGATATTGCTGCGCCAGGCGTCCGATCAGGTAATGAAATGCTCGATGGAGCTTGGCGGCAACGCGCCGTTCATCGTGTTTGACGATGCCGATCTGGATGCGGCTGTCGAAGGTGCGATGGCGTGCAAATTCCGCAACAACGGTCAAACATGTGTCTGTGCGAACCGCATTTACGTGCAGGACGCGGTGTTTGATGCCTTCGCGGAAAAGCTTGCGGCTCGACTTGCGCAGATGAAAGTTGGGGACGGTCTTGACGGGGCGGATCTTGGTCCGCTGATCGAACCGGCGGCCGTGGACAAAGTGCGTGCACATATTGAGGATGCGACCGCAAAAGGCGCGAAGGTTCTGACCGGTGGGCATGCCCATGACTTGGGTGGTTTGTTCTTTGAGCCAACAATTGTGACCGGCGTGACCAAAGATATGGCGGTCGCCACCGAAGAGACGTTTGGACCGCTCGCCCCGCTCTTTCGATTCGCCGATGTGGACGACGTCATCGCGCAGGCGAATGACACGATTTTCGGCCTTGCCTCCTACTTCTACGCCAAAGATATCAGCCGTGTAACCAAAGTCGCAGAAGCGCTGGAATACGGGATCGTTGGCGTAAATACGGGCATCATCTCAACCGAAGTTGCCCCGTTCGGTGGGGTCAAACAATCGGGTCTGGGTCGGGAAGGCTCTCACCACGGGATCGAAGACTACCTCGAGATGAAATATATCTGCGTCAGCGTCTGACCAAACGGCGCGCCGTTCCGGCGCATACGATGTTTTTGCGCCCGCCTTCGGCGGTCGCGGTGCCTCCGGCGGGGATTTTTCCGGACCCAAAGAGAGATGATGCTTTCCCTTTCTTTGGGTCTGAAAAATCCCGGGGGAGCGGACGTAAGTCCGTGGGGGCAGCGCCCCTTTGCGCCTGATGCTCGCATCAGGCGTGGATCGACCCGCGTCAGCGGGGCGAAAATAAAATCAGACTATTGCCAAGGATTGATCTTTCCGGCGCGTCATACCCATTGTGATGCGTATGGAAGTGACGGATGAAGCTCTGGCTCGGGCAGCGGCTGGTGGAGACGCGGTGGCGTATTCCACGCTTCTTTCACGTCATTATGACCGGGTGTTTGGTTTGGCGTTTCGGCTCACGGGGCGGCGGGCGGATGCGGAAGATTTGACGCAGGATATTTGTGCCGCGTTACCGGCCAAGGTTGCGGCGTTTCGGGCGGATGCGCGCTTTTCGACCTGGCTGTATCGGGTCGTTGTGAATGCTGCGCATGACCGACGGCGGCGTTTGGCGACGTATGCGCGCGCCACGGAAGGCTGGGGCGAAGTCGAATTGGCGCGTCGCGCGGAAGCCGAAGAGGCGGCCGAGGCTTTGGATTGGTTGCAACGTGCCATGGCCACCTTGCCGGATAATTTGCGCGATACTTTGGCGGTGTTGCTGGACGATGGGATGACCCATGGCGCGGCGGCAGAGGTTTTGGGCGTCTCGGAGGGCACGGTGAGTTGGCGGATGTCGGAAATCAAGAAGCGATTGAAATCGCTGAAGGATGAAGAGCAATGAGTGATGAGCTGGACGATCTGAAGCGCGCAATGGACGCCGCAACACCACGACCCGATGCGGTCAGGCGTGCCGAAAATATAGCCCTGTCGGAAAAAAACTTTGCGTCGCTCCAAGGATCGCGTGATGGCGCGCGTCTACCTTCTGATAGCGGGATTTGGACCCGTGCGGCAGAAGGAGTGAAGACGATGTTGAATGCAATGACAACTAAAGGTGGTTTGACGGCAACGACCGCTTTGGTGGCAGTGGGGCTGTTTCTTGTCGTGCCGGAGGGGCGAGATCTGTTTCAATTGCCGACGGCGCCGGGTGAGCTCGCGGAAAAGAAGGGGGATGGCGCGATTGTTGCACCTGGATCAGATGAGGTCGGCGGGCGTGCGGATCCGCTTGCCGGGGCGCCTGTTGCTTTAGACGATCTCGATGCGGGCGTGGCAGAGACCCGCGATCGGCAACGGTCCGAGATTGTCGCAGAAGAGCCGATGATCCTGATGGACGAGCCGATGATGGAGGCCGAAGAAAGCCTTGCGCCGCAGATATCAACACGGAACCTGCGTTCGGCGGACCAGAATTTTCAAGTGGCCCCAAGCGCCAAAGTTGAGCGATTGATCATTGCGCCGAGCGAACCTGTTGTGGTGCCCGAGGCCGATACCGAAGTGTTTTCGAATGCCGAGACGTCCTCGTTGAAGGTCACAGCGGATGAGCCGGTGTCGACATTTTCAATTGATGTGGACACGGCGTCTTATGCGGTTGTGCGTTCGTCACTGTCGCGCGGGGTATTGCCGCCACGCGAAGCTGTGCGGGTCGAGGAGATGGTAAATTATTTCCCGTATGACTATGCCGCCCCTGAGGGTGTGCATCCGTTCAAGCCGACCATCACGGTGATGGAGAGCCCCTGGAACGCGGGCACCGAGTTGGTTCACATTGGCATTCAGGGCACGATGCCCGCGCTTGAAGATCGCCCGCCGCTCAATCTGGTATTTTTGATTGATACATCTGGATCGATGCAGGATGCGAACAAGTTGCCGCTGTTGAAGCAATCATTTCGTTTGATGCTTGCGGAGTTGCGCCCCGAGGATGAGGTGTCGATTGTCACCTATGCCGGATCTGCGGGCCAGGTTCTGGAGCCGACGGCGGCCTCGGAACGTTCGACCATTCTGGCAGCCCTTGAGCGGCTGTCGGCGGGGGGCTCTACAGCGGGTGCGGCCGGTATTGAGCAGGCCTATCAGGTAGCCGAAGGCATGGCCGGCGAAGGAGAAGTCACGCGCGTCATTCTGGCGACGGACGGGGATTTCAACGTCGGAATTCATGATCCTGAGGCGTTGAAGGATGTGATTGCGAAAAAGCGCGAAAGTGGCACGTATCTGAGCGTTCTTGGCTTTGGGAGAGGCAATCTGGATGATGCCACGATGCAGGCGCTTGCGCAGAACGGCAACGGAACGGCGGCCTATATTGATACGCTTTCAGAAGCCCGCAAGGTTCTGGTAGATCAGCTGACGGGCGCGCTTTTCCCAATAGCCAATGACGTGAAAATTCAGGTCGAGTTCAATCCGGCGCAAATCGCTGAATATCGATTGGTGGGGTATGAAACCCGGGCACTGGCGCGGGAGGATTTCAACAACGATCGTGTGGACGCAGGGGATATTGGAGCCGGGCATTCGGTGACAGCGATCTATGAGGTGACGCCGGTCGGGTCAGAGGCGGTGCGCACTGGGCCACTGCGCTACGGGGATGGCGAGGCTGCGACGTCGGTGTCCGAGGAACTTGGGTTTTTCAAGTTGCGTTATAAAGAGCCGGGGTCGGCCACGAGTATTCTCATCGAGGAGCCGATTTTGCCGGGTCAGGGTGAGGCTGGTGAAGATGCGCGGTTCTCGGTGGCCATGGCGGGCTTTGGTGAAT
>CALLWO010000083.1 GCA_938016355.1 uncultured Boseongicola sp.
TCGCGGTCGTCATGACTTTTTCGCTTCTGGCCTACGCCACGACGAGCGACCACCTCTCGGCGTTTGAAAACGTTATTCTGTTCATGACGATAGGGATTTGCAATGGCACCATCGGCATCGTTTACGCCCATGAGCTGATGCACAAACCCTCACGCCTTGAGCGTTTTCTGGGGGATGTGTTGATGGGGCTGGCGCTTTACGGGCATTACCGGAGCGAACATCTGCTGGTTCATCACCGCTATGTCGGTACACCGCGCGACCCCGTCACAGCACGCTATAAAGAAAACTTCTGGCGGTTTTACCCCCGCGTTCTGGTGCAAAGCCTTGTGTCGTCATTTCGCGCCGAAAAAGAGATGCTTGCGCGGCGCGCGCGGCCCGTTTGGCACAAGAGCAATCCGTTCTGGCGGTATTTGGGGTTTGCCGCAGGCTTCCTGATCTTTTCTTACCTCATCGGTGGCTGGTCCGGCGTGGCACTTTTTGCGACGTCTGCGGGTTTCGCAATATTTCAGTTGGAACTGGTCAACTATATCGAGCACTACGGATTAACGCGCAAACATCTTGGCGACGGGAAGTATGAACCTCAACGCGCGCACCACAGCTGGAACTCTGCACATGCACCATCGAGCGCCTTGCTGATCAATGTGACGCGCCACTCAGACCACCACAACCGACCCGACCGGCCCTATGCACTCCTGCAATCCCCGGATGAATCCGTGGCGCCGCATCTTCCCCGTGGATATGCGGTCATGACCACAATGGCGCTATACCCGCCGCTTTGGATGAACGTGATGAACCCGCATGTACGGGCCTGGCGACGCCGGTTCTATCCGGAGATTGAGGACTGGAGCGCCTATGACCACGGGCGCAATCCGAAACCCTCTTGATTTGCGCCGACTGCGTCGTCGCCGTGGCGGGGCGCTGCCCCCGGCCTTACGGCCTCCCCCGGAGTATTTTCAGAAACGTGAACGCAATTTAATTCAAATTTTCGCTTCATTTTTCCAAAAGTACTCCCGCCGGAGGCGATCCGACAGGTGCAATCATCGCGGCGCTTTGAGATCAACAGTCTTTTCGGATGGTTTCGTTTTTTGGGTCATAGGGGCTGTCTTCAGTGACAACCGCGTCCCAAAGCTTGTTTTGCATTTTGACCTGCAATTTTGTGCCGGGGTTGGCCAGGTCGGGTGAGACGTATCCCATGCCGATGGATTTTCCAAACGCGACAGAATAGCCACCCGACGTCAGGCGGCCCACCCGCGTGGCGCCTTTGTAAAGCGCCTCGCGACCCCACGGATCCGCGTCGACGGGACCGTCGATCAGGAGCGTGACGCACATTGAGCGAATACCAGTTTCGACCATGCGGTCTTTGCCGTAGAAATCTTTGTCGAGATCCACGAAACGGTTCAGCCCGGCTTCCAGTGGGGTTGCGTCGCGGCCCAGTTCGGTTCCGAACGCGCGGTAGGATTTCTCTTGTCTGAGCCAGTTTTGCGCCCGTGCACCGACCAGTTTCAGTCCATGTTTGTCGCCCGCTTCCATCAACTGATCGAAGAGGTAGTTCTGCATCTCCATTGGATGGTGCAGCTCCCAACCGAGCTCACCGGTATAGGCCACGCGGATGGCGTTCGTCGGGCACATACCAAGCTCGAGACGTTTGGCGCTCAGCCAAGGGAAACGTTTGTTTGACAGCGCGGTGGCGGGATCGGCGTCGCGTACAAGGCTTGAGAGAACCTCGCGCGATTTGGGTCCGGCAAGCGCGAAGACGCCGTGCTGGCCTGTGCAATCGTCAAGCCACATGGGTCCGAACCGGTCGACATTGTCGTTGATTGCTTGCGCCAGATAATCGCTGTCGTAGGCCTGCCATGCACCAGCGCTGACAAGGTAATAGGTGTCCTCGGCGAGCCGCACGATGGTGTATTCCGTGCGCGTCGTGCCGTGGCTTGTCAGCGCATAGGTGAGGTTGATCCGACCCACACGCGGCAATTTATTGCAGGTGAACCAGTCGAGGAACGCTGTCGCGCCGGGGCCGCGCAGTTTGTGTTTTGTGAAGGCGGTCGCGTCGATGAGGCCCGCACCTTCGCGTACGGCTTTGGCTTCGTCGTGGGCATATTGCCACCAGCCGCCGCGCCGGAAAGAACGGGCGTCGTGATCGAAATTCGCGGGCGCATCCAGCGGGCCGAAATAGTTCGGGCGTTCCCAGCCGTTCACCTGACCAAATTGCGCACCGCGCGCTTTCATTCGGTCATAGGACGGGGCGGTTTTAAGGGGTCGGGCGGCTTCGCGTTCTTCATCGGGGTGATGAAGGACATAGACATGGGAATAGCATTCTTCGTTTTTGCGTGCGGCATATTCGGTCGTCATCCACGATCCGTAGCGCTTCGGATCAAGGCTCGCCATGTCGATCTCGGCTTCGCCCTCGACCATCATTTGCGCCAGATAATAGCCCGTACCACCCGCGGCTGTGATGCCGAAACTAAAGCCTTCGGCCAGCCACATATTGCGCAGACCCGGTGCAGGGCCAACGAGCGGGTTGCCGTCGGGTGTGTAGCAGATCGGGCCGTTGAAATCGTCTTTGAGGCCGCAATCAATGCAGCTTGGCACGCGTTCTGTCATGGCTTCGTACTGGCCCGCGATACGGTCCAGGTCGAGTTGGAACAGATCGGCGCGGAAGCTGTCGGGTACGCCGTGTTCGAATCGCGCGGGCGCGCCTTCTTCGTAGACGCCCAAAATCCAGCCGCCGCGCTCTTCGCGCACATAGGATTGCGCGTCGGCGTCGCGGATCACGGGGTGTTCAGGGTTCGTCTTTCGCCATTCGACGAGCGCCGGGTCGGTGTCCATCACGATGAAGGTATGTTCGACCGGGATCGCAGGAATTTTGATGCCGAGTTGCCCGGCAGTCCGTTGGGCGTGGTTTCCGGTGGCAGTGACGACGTGTTCGGCATGGATGACGATTTGTTCTTCGGTCGGGACAAGGTTGCCGCCTTTTTCGGCCATTTTCGTGCAGGTGACGTCCCAGTGGTCGCCGGTCCAGTGATAGCCGTCGACCTGCCATTTGCGTTCGATGATGACGCCGCGCTGGCGCGCGCCTTTGGCCATCGCCATGGTCACGTCGGCGGGGTTAATGTAGCCGTCAGTCGGATGGTAAATCGCGCCCTGAAGATCATCGGTACGGATCAGCGGCCAGCGATCCTTGATGTCGTTGGCGCTTAGCCATTCATATGGCACGCCGCAGGTTTCAGCCGTCGAGGCATAGAGCATGTATTCGTCCATGCGGTCCTGCGTCTGCGCCATGCGCAGGTTGCCGACGACAGAGAACCCCGCGTTCAGGCCGGTTTCTTCTTCGAGCGATTTGTAGAAATCGACGGAATATTTATGGATGTGGGTCGTCGCGTACGACATGTTGAAAAGCGGCAGCAACCCGGCAGCATGCCAGGTTGATCCGCTTGTCAACTCGTCGCGTTCGAGCAACATGACGTCGGCCCACCCGGCTTTGGCAAGATGGTAGGCGATGGACGTCCCAACGGCGCCGCCACCGACGACAAGCGCTTTAACATGCGTTTTCATGGACCCAGAGCTCCTGAATTTGATTCGAGAGAAATTTAAGCCGAAGAACTGCGCAAGCGACAGGTCTGTCCGACTTTTGAGCGCTTGAAACCGACACCGATTGGCG
>CALLWO010000084.1 GCA_938016355.1 uncultured Boseongicola sp.
GCACAGAACAACGCCAAATGGGGCGCGCTTTTCGCGACGACGTTTGCGTTTGTCGTCTCGCTTTTCGTGCTTTTCGGGTTCGACCCTCAAAACCCCGACTTCCAGTTTGTGGAAGAGGGCGAATGGATTTTGGGTCTGACCTACAAGATGGGCGTCGACGGTATTTCGGTCCTGTTCGTAATGTTGACCACGTTCCTGATGCCGCTGGTGATCCTGTCGTGCTGGGATGTGAAGCACCGCGTCAAGGAATACATGATCGCGTTCCTTGCGCTGGAAACGCTGATGCTTGGCGTGTTCTGCGCGCTAGATCTGGTGCTGTTCTATCTGTTCTTCGAAGGCGGGCTGATCCCGATGTTCCTGATCATCGGGATATGGGGCGGAAAAGAACGCATTTATGCGTCGTTCAAATTCTTCCTTTATACGTTCTTCGGCTCGGTGCTGATGCTGGTCGCGATGATCGCGATGTTCGTGGATGCGGGCACCACCGACATTCCAAGCCTGTTGAACCACAACTTCTCGTCCGAAATCCTCGACATCTGGGGCTTCCACATTGTCGGCGGTTTGCAAACCTTGCTTTGGATCGCGTTTTTCGCCTCCTTCGCGGTCAAAATGCCAATGTGGCCGGTCCACACATGGTTGCCGGATGCACACGTTCAGGCGCCCACGGCGGGCTCTGTCGTTCTGGCAGCGATCCTGTTGAAGATGGGCGGCTATGGGTTCTTGCGCTTCAGCCTGCCAATGTTCCCGATTGCTTCTGACCTGCTTGCGGACTTTGTACTTTGGTTGTCGGCCATCGCCATCGTTTACACGTCACTTGTGGCGCTGATGCAGGAAGACATGAAGAAGCTTATCGCGTATTCGTCCGTCGCGCATATGGGTTTTGTGACGGCAGGCATTTTCGCAGCCAACCAGCAAGGCCTTGATGGTGCGATTTTCCAAATGATCAGCCACGGCTTTATCTCGGGCGCGTTGTTCCTTTGTGTCGGCGTGATCTATGACCGCATGCACACGCGCGACATTGACGCCTACGGCGGCCTTGTGAATCGCATGCCCGCCTATGCGGCCGTGTTCATGTTGTTCACAATGGCAAACGTAGGCCTGCCCGGAACGTCCGGTTTCGTCGGCGAATTCCTGACGCTCATGGGCATGTTTCAGGCCAACACATGGGTTGCGGCGGTTGCGGCGACCGGTGTGATCTTGTCGGCAGGCTATGCGCTTTGGCTTTATCGCCGGGTCGTCATGGGCGATCTCATCAAAGAGAGCCTGAGGTCGATCACAGACATGACGGCGCGCGAACGCTGGATATTCGCGCCGCTTATCTTCATGACCATTCTGCTTGGCGTCTATCCAAGCCTTGTCACAGACATGATCAGCCCGTCGGTGGCCGCTCTTTTGGGCGACTATCAAACCGCGGTGGCTGACTATGCGGCACATACTCAAGTCGCGACCAACGGAGGGGGCCACTGATGCAACCCGGCGATCTTTCGATCATTTTCCCCGAAATCGTACTGGCGGTTTTCTCGCTGATTGCTTTGCTGGTTGGCGCCTATGGCGGTAAAGACAAAACAGCCCCGATGATGGTCTGGGTCACGTCCGCCTTGATGGTCGCCGTAGCCGCTTGGATCGGCATGCAGGGCGGAGGGCGCGGCGTCGCCTTTGGCGGCATGTTCATCGACGATGCATTCGCGCGCTTTGCCAAGGTCACGATCCTCCTGTCTGCTGCCGCCATCCTGCTGATGAGCGAAGGCTACATGGCGCGTCGTGGCTTGCTGCGGTTCGAATACCCGCTTCTGATCGCGCTGGCGGCTGTCGGCATGATGATGATGGTGTCCTCAGGAGACCTGATCGCGCTTTATATGGGGCTCGAGCTGCAATCACTTGCGCTTTACGTCGTGGCCTCGCTGCGCCGGGACAGTGTGAAATCAACCGAAGCGGGTCTGAAATACTTCGTTCTGGGTGCTTTGTCGTCCGGTCTGCTGCTTTATGGCGCCTCGCTCGTCTATGGATTTGCCGGCACAACGCTGTTCTCGGGCATTATCGAAGCGACCGATGGGTCGGCCCCGATTGGCATGCTTATTGGCCTGTCATTCATCGCCGCAGGCCTTGCCTTTAAGGTCAGCGCCGCCCCGTTCCACATGTGGACGCCTGACGTTTACGAAGGCTCACCCACGCCCATCACGGCTTTCTTTGCAACCGCGCCCAAAATGGCGGCGATGGGGCTTTTTGCCCGCGTCGTTCACGACGCATTCGGCGGCATCGTTGGTGACTGGCAGCAAATCCTTGCCTTCCTGTCGGTGCTTTCGATGTATATCGGCGCGATCGCGGCGATTGGGCAAACCAACATCAAACGCCTGATGGCCTATTCCTCGATCGCCCACATGGGTTTTGCCCTGATGGGCCTTGCTGCGGGAACCGCGTTTGGCGTGCAGGCGATGCTGGTTTACATGGCCATCTATGTGACGATGAACGTGGGCACGTTTGCATTCATCCTGTCGATGGAAAAAGACGGCGCTCAGGTCGTCACGATCTCGTCGCTGTCGCAATATTCACGTCGGGATCCGTTAAAGGCGCTCGCGATGCTGTTGCTTTTGTTCAGCCTTGCAGGCGTCCCACCGCTTGTTGGCTTCTTTGGCAAGTATTACGTGCTGCTGGCAGCTGTTGACGCGGGCCTGAGCTGGCTCGCGGTTGCGGGTGTGATCGCGTCCGTGATTGGGGCGTTCTATTACCTGCGCATCGTTTATCTGATGTACTTCGGAGCCGACGAAAGCGAACTCGACAAAGGCGGATCACCTTTGCTTTCCGGTTTCCTGATTGCAAGTGCGGCGGTGATGGTCCTTGGGGTCGTCAACCTTTTCGGCGTCGAAGGCGTGGCAGAAGCGGCGGCGGCAACGCTTGTCAACTGACCGACGGCTTCCATGGCCCGATAACACGGGCCGGATCATCTTAGATGAGGTCGATAGCACAATGGCAGAGGCTGCACGCCGCGCGGCCTCGCTTGATCGTCCGACATGGATAATGGCGCGCACGCAATCTGCGCCGCGTGGTAGGCGCGGGAAGGCATGGGTCAATCCCGCGGGAAATTTCGCAGCAACCTATATTTTCAAGCCCGGCGGCAACCCGGCCTCCGCCGCGCTTCGTTCTTTCATGGCATCCAATGCGCTTTATGAGGCTTTGGCGATGAAGATCAACCGCGACAAGCTCTCGCTTAAATGGCCCAACGATGTGCTTTTGAACGGTGGAAAGGTCGCGGGCATTCTTCTGGAAAGCACAGGTCGCGCCGGGACAATCGACTGGCTCTCTATCGGGATCGGCGTCAATCTGGAAACCGTACCCCAAGGCGTGCGCGACGCATCCTTTCCGCCAGTAAGCCTGACAGGCGAGGGCGGAGAAACCACAGATCAGGACGAATTCCTGTCGCTTCTTGCCTCCAACATCGCCACCGAAGAAAAGGTGTTCGAAGCGCTTGGGTTTGGCCCCATTCGCGAAAAGTGGCTGCGTCGCGCCGCGCGACTTGGCGAAGTGATCACCGCGCGCACCGCGCGTGACGAACACACGGGCACATTTGAAACCGTGGACGAGGCCGGACAACTGGTCTTGAACACACCCAAAGGCCGGGTCACCATCCCGGCCGCTGACGTATATTTCTAAAGGACGGTTCAGATGCTGCTTTGCATAGACACCGGAAACACCAATACGCAGTTCGCGCTCTGGGATGGCACCAAATTCCTTGGGATGTGGCGCGCCTCGACCGAGCATCAGCGTACAGCGGATCAGTATTTCGTCTGGTTGACTACGCTGATGCATACCGAAGGCCTGAAGGACGTCACCATCGACGAGGTGGTGATATCGTCCACGGTTCCGCGTGTGGTGTTCAATCTGCGCGTTTTGTGTGATCGCTATTTCAACTGCCGTCCACTCGTGATCGGGAAGCCGGAATGTAAACTGCCGGTGCCCTCGCGGGTCGAAGATGGCGTCAAGCCGGGGCCGGATCGGCTTGCCAATGTAGCGGGCGCCTTTGATCGCCACGGCGGCAATGTCGTGGTCGTTGATTTCGGAACCGCGACGAATTTTGATGTCGTGGCCGAAGACGGCGCCTATATCGGCGGCGTGATCTCTCCCGGCGTTAATCTCAGTCTTGAGGCGCTGGCAATGGGGGCGGCCGCACTCCCCCACGTCGATATCTCACAGCCGGAAAAAGTGATTGGAACCAACACGGTAGCGTGTATCCAATCCGGCGTGTTCTGGGGTTATACCGGCCTAATTGAAGGCGTAACAAAACGCATCAAAACGGAATATGGGGCGCCGATGAAAGTCATCGGAACCGGAGGCTTGGCGCCACTGTTCGCGCAAGGCGATCCGCTTTTTGATGCCATCGAAGATGATCTGACAATGCACGGGCTGACCGTGATCCATGATTTCAACAAGGAAACGTAAATGAGTGATCGGTTAATCTATCTGCCTCTGGGCGGCGCGGGTGAAATTGGTATGAACGCCTATGTCTATGGCTACGGCGCGCCCGGGAAGGAGCGGCTGATCGTCGTTGATCTTGGCGTGACGTTTCCCGACATGGAAAGTTCGCCCGGCGTTGATCTGATTTTCGCGGATGCCGCATGGCTGGAAGAGCGCAAGAGCCAGATCGAAGGCATCTTCATTACTCACGCGCATGAGGACCATGTCGGCGCGGTGGGGCATCTTTGGTCCCGTTTGAAGGCCCCGGTCTATGCGCGCAAGTTCACCGCGCATCACGCCAAGCGCAAGATGAGCGACCACGGCCATGACGAACGCAACGTGATCATCGCCGACGTTTGGCCAGCCACGATCGAGGCGGGCCCGTTCAAGGTTGGCTTTGCCCCGATCAGCCATTCGATCCCCGAGAGCTCGGGGCTTGTGATTGATACGCCAGCGGGTCGGATCGTGCACACCGGCGATTTCAAACTGGATAAAACACCGCTTGTCGGGGAACCCTGGGACCCGGACTTGTGGGCGTCGATTGCGGCGAATGGCGTCAAAGTTCTGGCCTGCGATTCCACCAACGTATTTTCACCCAATCCGGGCCGCTCGGAAATCGAAGTTGGCCCCCAAATCAAAGCGATGGTCGAGGCTGCAAGCGGCATGGTTGTCGCCACCACATTTGCCTCCAACGTTGCGCGGGTGCGCACGCTTGCTCAGGCCGCGCATGATGCGGGCCGCTCGGTCTGCCTTTTGGGTCGCGCAATGCGCCGAATGGTCGAAGCCAGCGTGCTGACCGGTGTTTTGACCGATTTCCCTACCACGGTCAGTCCCGAGGAAGCTTCTGATATCCCACGGGAAAACCTCATGCTTCTGGTGACCGGCAGTCAGGGGGAACGACGCGCAGCTTCAGCTGGATTGAGCCGCGGGAAATATCTTGGGTTGGAAATGAAGGACGGCGATACATTCCTGTTCTCATCCAAAACCATTCCTGGCAACGAAAAGGGCGTGAGCCGGATCATCAATGCGCTTTCTGAAAAAGGCGTGGACGTGGTCGATGAGAATTCAGGTTTTTACCACGTATCCGGCCACGCAAACCGTCCCGATCTCGACACTGTTCACAAGCTGATCAAGCCGCAAATTCTGATCCCGATGCACGGCGAACACCGCCATCTGCGCGAGCATACCAAGCTTGCGGCATCCAATGGTTTGGCAAGCATTCTGGCGACCAACGGAACGATGGTCGACCTTACCGGCGAAACGCCGAAGGTTGCAGAATATATCGAGGCCGGTCGCACATATCTTGACGGAAAAATTCAGATCGGCGCGCTTGATGGTGTGGTGCGTGACCGCATTCGCATGGGTATCAACGGGCACGTTCTGGTGACGCTTATCTTGGAAGACAACGACCCGCTTGGCGAACCTTGGGTCGAACTTTCGGGCCTCCCAGAAACCGGCACATCCCACGCGCCACTGGCCGACGTGCTGGAGGAGGATCTGAGCCAGATGATCGGTCGCTCGAAGCGAAAAGTCATGTCAGATGACGACGCGTTAGAAGACGCCATTCGCCAGGTCGTGCGTAAATCATCCAATGACGAGATCGGCAAAAAGCCCGAGGTGACGGTAGTGATCAGCCGGCTGAGCGCCTGAGATGGCGTTGCCGGTCGTCTTTGACCTTGATGGAACGCTGATTGACAGCCTGCCGGATGTCACCAATGCCGTTAACCTCTTGCTTGACGAAGAGGGGCACCCACCCCTTTCCACGGATATCGTGCGCACGTTCGTCGGCAGCGGCGAGCAGGTTTTGATGCATCGGTTGATCGCGGCCACGGACGTTGATCCGGCCGACTTTGATCGGCTTATGCCGCGCTTTATTGCGCATTATCAAACGGCGGCTCAAAACACGCGCCTTTTTCCCGGTGCGTTGGACGCGTTGCATCGCTTAAATGCAAAGGGTGTTCCGATCGGGCTTTGCACCAACAAACCGCGTGCAGCGCTGGAGCCGACATTGGCAGCTGCGGGATTGGGCGACGTTTTTGGCGTGGTTGTGGCAGGCGATGATCTTGCCTTACGCAAGCCGGAACCTGCACCGTTATTCCATTCGTTTCAAATGCTTGGCGCGGAAACCGGTATCTATGTTGGCGACAGCGAAATCGACGCAGAGGCCGCCCAGCGGGCGGGCGTTCCGTTCGTAATCTACGAACACGGCATTCGGGTCAGTGCAATCAGCGACATTCCCCATGACGTGATGTTTAGCAATTTCTTGGATCTCGACGCCATTCTGGATGACCTTGAAGCCGAGCGGACAGCACCCTAGATCTTTTGGTGTACATCCACGGTTCCCGCTGACCCCAAAAGGAGAGTGTACGTGTCTCTCACCATCCGAACGGCTATCATGTCGGACATCGACATTATGGCGGACCTTCTTCTTCAGGATGCGGCTGTTAGGCATGCCAGCGACCCGACCTTCTGGGCGTTGGATCTGAACGCGAAATCCAAACTCGTCTCAACGATCAAGTCCGCAATGGAGGCCGACAATCCCCCGTTTCGGCAGCATTGGCTACTTGCGGAGGTGGGCGGCAAAACCGTGGGCATAACCCATTCGATCTTGTTGCCCGTTCCGCCGATCTATGCAGGCGAACAGGGTGCGCCA
>CALLWO010000085.1 GCA_938016355.1 uncultured Boseongicola sp.
TACCTTCATAGATGCAGCGTGCCGCGCGTGCTTTGCGAATGCGCCGAGCGATCCGGGCGAGGCGGCAATCATGGGCATTGATGAAGGGCTGCACGTCATGCGTGGATCGGCCCGAATTTCAGAAGGATGGACGACGTGAAAGGTTTCTCGAACCACTGGAAAGACTTTCCCGATTATATCATCGGCATCACCAAAGAAATTTGGGAAGATCGCGGGGTGGAGACGCTAAACCGTTATTATTCAGACGATATTCCTGTCCGCACGCCGATGGGAATTCAGATCGGGAATGAAGCGGTCAAGGCATCGACCATGGCGACCATCCATGAGTTTCCTGACCGGGAATTGCTGGGCGAAGACGTGATTTTTTCGGACGATCCCGAGCACGGATTACTGTCTTCTCACCGGCTTTTGACCAAGGCGACGCATTTGCAGGATGGTCAGTTTGGTGCGGCAACCGGCAAGCGCTGGGTTGTGCGGGTGATTGCGGATTGTGCGGCCAAGGACGACACGATTTACGATGAATGGCTGGTGCGGGATTACGGCGGGATGGTGCGCCAGATGGGTCACGATCCAAAGGCGTTTACCGAAAGCGTGATCGCGCGGGAAGGCGGACCCGAGGCTGCAGCGAAGCCGTTCACACCGGAGATCAATGTCGAGGGGACCTATCGCGGGCGCGGCAACGATAATGAATGGGGCGCGCGTTATGCGGAATCGCTGCGCCGGGTCATGGATCACGATTTCAACCACATCAAAGCGGATTACGACCGTGCGGCCATTGGCGAGTATTCCGGTGCGCAGACGGCCATTGGGCGCGATGAAATGACGGCGTTCTGGGTCGGTTTGCGGTCGTCGTTTCCTTCGGCGAAATTCGAAATCCACCACCAGATCGGGATGGACGCGGACATGTTGAGCCCGCGCGCGGCGATCCGGTGGTCGCTGGATGGTGTGCATGACGGGTGGGGCACGTTTGGAGCGCCAACGGGCGCGCGCGTGCATGTCTTTGGGATGAGCCATGCCGAGTTTGGGCCGTGGGGTCTGCGCCGTGAATTTGCGCTTTATGATGAGGTCGCGATCTGGAAGCAGATCCTGATCGCGATGGGGTAATGGACAACTTCGCCGAACATATGTTCACGGACGCGGTTCAGGCCGAGCAAGAGCGGCTTGGCATGCGGGAGCGGTTCCAGAAGGCATATCGAAATCGGTTCACAGATGGCTTTGATGCCGACACGCGCGCGTTTGTTGAGAGCCGGACGTCGATCTATATGGCGACGGTTTCAGAGACCGGTTGGCCCTATGTACAGCATCGGGGTGGTCCGGCTGGATTCCTTAAGTTTCTGGATGACGAGACGATTGGCTTTGCAGATTACACCGGCAACAAGCAGTTGATCTCCAAAGGAAATTTGTCGGGTGATGGTCGTGTTTCGCTTTTCATGATGGATTACCCGCGGCGTGCGCGATTGAAGCTGATCGGGCATGCGCGCATGGTGAATGCAGACGACGCACCCGAGCTGGTTGAGGCTTTGGCTGTGCCCGGGCAGGGAGAGGTTGAGCGGGTTGTGTCCATTCGGATCACGGCGTTTGACTGGAATTGCCCGAAGTATATCGAGCCGCGCTTTACGGAAGCTGAGATCGAAGAGATGCTTGGGCCACGGTTAAAGGCGCTGGCGGATGAAAACGCTCGTTTGCGCGCGGAGTTGATGGCAAAGGGTCCAAAAGTATGACCGCCCAAATCGTTCGATATGGCGAGCTTAAGCCGTGGAAAACGGCGTTTATCGATGCCTGTGCGCAGGCATCGGATCAAAAGGATAAATCCACAATGATCGGCGGCGGTGAAGCGAGCCTTTGTCGCGTTTGCGCCGCGGACATTCCAGCCGGAGCGACGATGCCAAGATGATGTTTGATGGTCATAACGATGCGCTTAGCCGCCTGTGGTGCGGTATGGGCGATGCGGTCACAGAGTTTGCGAAACCGGCGGGGCATGTGAACGTTCCCGATTGCGCCAGTGGGGGCATGAAGGGCGGTTTCTTTGCGATTTATTCCCCATCAACGCGCGCGGTGTTCGATTTCGCGAACTTCGATCCGGCGATGTTCAACATGCCGATGCCGCCAATGATGGACGAAGGTCAGGCGCTGTCGGCGGCCATCGGGCAGGCCGCGATTGCGCGTCAGCTTCACGAGGCAGGTCAGATCGAGATCGCGACGGATGGTGCGGGTTTGGCGCGGGCCTTTGTTGGGGAGGCGATTGCGTGTGTCTTGCATCTTGAAGGGGCGGACTGCATCGGGCCGGATTTGTTGGCGCTGGATGCGCTTTACGGGCTTGGGCTCCGCTCGCTCGGGCTGGTTTGGTCGCGCCCCACGATCTTCGGGGACGGGGTGCCTTTTGGTTTTGATCGCGATGGTGATACCGGGCCGGGGCTGACCGAGGATGGCAAGCGGCTCGTTGAACGGTGCAAGGAGCTGGGCCTCGTCATTGATACGTCGCATCTGACCATGAAGGGATTTTGGGATGTGGCGGAGGCCGGTGTGCCGCTTGTCGCCACGCATTCAAACGCTTGCGACGTCTGCAATACGACGCGCAATCTGACCAATGAACAGCTGCGCGCGGTTGGCGAAACCGGTGGTATGGTGGGTTTGAATTTCGGGACGGTGTTTCTTGACGCGGGCGCTTGGAAAACCGGCAAGGCGCCGCTTGAGGCGTGTATTCGTCACCTGTCTCATATGGTGGAGATTGCAGGCGAGGATCATGTTGGGATCGGGTCGGATTTTGATGGTGCACCATTGCCCGAGGGACTTGGGTCCGCGGCGGATATCCCGAAACTTGTCGAGGCCATGCAGGCGGCAGGTTTTGGTCAGGCGTTGATTGCGAAAATTACGCACGAGAACTGGCTGGCGCATTTGGATCGCCATTTTGGAGCGTCAAAAGAATAAGCATCACAACCGAGCACCCCGATGATAGCGGCGGTGTTCGTTATGCTTTGACGTCAAAATATGTCGCTTTTGGAACAGGATTTGGCCGAATGGCCTATCTTGCCGGGTTTGCACCCTTTTAGCCTGTGGAGAAACATTGGATGCCAAGGGCAGGACTCGTGTCATGAAATCTCAGTATCGTGTGGTTGTGATCGGCGGTGGCGTGGTCGGGTCATCGGTTCTTTATCATCTGGCGAAGTTCGGATGGACGGATGTGGTCATGCTGGAGCGTCGGCGACTGGCGTCGGGGTCAAGCTGGCATGCGGCGGGGGGCATTCACGCGCTGAATGCGGACCCGAATATGGCCGCGCTTCAGGCCTATACAATCGACCTTCTTTCCGAGATCGAAAAGGAATCCGGTCAGAATATCGGGCTGCACATGACGGGGGGTCTGACGCTTGCGGGAACGCCTGAACGCTGGGAATGGCTTCAGGCGAACTACCGGATTTTCCAGTCGATCGGCATCGATGATTGCGAATTGATGACGCCCGAACAGGCGCAGGAACGCTGCCCCATCATGTCGACGGACGGTGTGCTTGGCGCAATGTGGGCGGATCGCGAGGGCTACATCGACACCACCGGGACGGTGCAGGCCTATGCAACAGCGGCCAAAAAGCGCGGTGCGGAATATTACGAAGAGACCAAGGTCGAAGAGTTGATACAGACCGCCGACGGCTGGGAAGTTGTAACGGACAAAGGCACAATCACCTGCGAGCACGTGGTGAATGCTGCCGGTCTTTGGGCCAAGCAGGTCGGGCGGATGGCGGGGATTGAGCTGCCGGTTTCACCCTTGAAGCACCATTATCTGATCACCGACACGGTGCCGGAGGTGGCGGCGGCCAATTTTGAGATGCCGATGACTGTGGACCTCGAAGGGTTCACCTATATGCGGCAGGATCAAAAGGGGATTTTGGTTGGTATTTATGAGGTTGAGCACGAGCATTGGGCGATGGATGGTGCGCCGTGGAATTACGGTGAAGAGCTGTTTCAAGAGCAGCTTGATCGGATCGAGAACGAGCTGACGCTTGGGTTCGAACGCTATCCGGCCATTCAGGACGTTGGCATCAAGACGTGGGTGAACGGGGCGTTTACGTTTTCGCCAGACGGCAATCCGTTGGTTGGACCGGTTCCGGGAAAGCGGGGCTATTGGACGGCGTGTGCGGTGATGGCGGGGTTCCTTCAGGGCGGCGGGGTCGGCAAATCGCTGGCCGAGTGGATGATCCACGGAGAGCCCGAGGCCGACGTGTGGTCAATGGATGTCGCGCGGTACGGAAAATTCGCGGAGAACCGGCAGTACATCAAGGAAACAACGGGTCAGTTCTACTCGCGCCGCTTCGTGATGTCTTATCCAAATGAGCAACTGCCAGCGGGCCGCCCAATGAAGATGGCGCCCGCGCATGACGCAATGACCGAAGCCGGGTGTCATTGGGGCGTTTCGTGGGATCTGGAGGTGCCGCTTTATTTCAAGCCGTCCAAGGATTTCGAAGAAAACCTGACGCTCAAACGGTCCAACGCGCACGACATCGTTGGCGCGGAATGCCGGAATGCACGCGAGAACGTGGGCTTGGTGGATATGACAGCGGTGTCGCGATTTGAAGTCTCGGGCCCGAATGCTCAGGCATGGCTTGATGGTCTTGTGGCGACGAAATTGCCAAAGCCGGGGCGCAGTCGGTTGGGGGTCATGTTGTCGCCCGAAGGTCGAGTGAAGGGTGATTTCACGATCCTGAACTGGGGCGACGGCACGTGGTGGATCATGGGAACCTATCCGCTTCGCACGTGGCATATGCGCTGGTTCATGGATCATATAATGGACGGTGTGTTGGTTGTTGATCTGGGCGAGGAAACGGCCGCGTTTGCACTTACTGGGCCGAACAGCGGAAAAGTTCTGCAAAAGCTTGTGGACGAAGAATTGAGCCTTCCGTTTCTTGGGTGTGCGGAGATGGATGTCGGTTTGGTCTCGGCGAAAGTCGCGCGCATGTCGGTTGCGGGCGAGTTGGGCTACGAGATCAACTGCCGCATGGGCGATCACGTCAAGCTTCGGCGTATCCTGCTCGACGCAGGGGAGGAATTCGGAATTCAGGAATACGGGTTCAATGCGATGCTGTCATTGCGATTGGAAAAATCGTTCGGCATCTGGTTGGCTGAATTCACGCAAGACCGGACGCCTGGGATGACGGGCATGGATCGCTGGATCGCCTGGGACAAGAAGGATTTCATCGGTCGGGACGCGGCGATGGCCGAGCGCGACCAAGGTGGCCCGGCAAAAGTGCTTGTGACGCTTGAGATTGATGCGGACGACGCTGATGCAAGCGGGTACGAGCCGGTTTGGTCGGGCGATGATCTGGTTGGTTTTGTCACTTCGGGTGGCTATGGTCACACGGTTCAAAAGTCGCTGGCGATGGCATTGGTGAATGTGGATCAGGCCAGCGAAGGGCAAGCGTTGATGGTGCATGTCGTCGGAAAAGAGCGTGCGGCGCGCGTTATCGCGGCGTCGCCTTATGATCCGAGCGGCGCGGCGATGCGCGGGTAATTTTAGAGCTTTGAGATTTGGAGAAGAGACATGGCGAGCAATCCTGACGCGATCATAATCGGCACCGGGGTGATCGGCACAGCAACTGCGTTTGAGATGGCAAAGGCCGGTTGGAAAACGCTGTCGCTTGATCGAAATACGCAGGTCGGCCACGGCTCGACGGCGGGGTCCTGCGCAATCATCCGGATGCATTATTCGACCTTTGACGGGACCGCGTTTGCGTGGGAGGGCTATCATTATTGGCGCGACTGGAAAGATTACCTTGGCCTGCCGGACGGGCACGAGCTGGCGCAGTTCAAGGAATGCGGCTGCCTTGTGATGAAGACAGAGGTGAACGGGCATCTGAAGAAGCACATCGAAAATTCGGCGGCTTTGAGTTGCCCGCACGAGGAATGGGGCCCAGATGATATTACGGCCAAGCTGCCGGTCTATGAGTTGGAAAGCTTCCTGCCGCCCAAGCGTATGGATGATCCGGAGTTTGGCCAACCAAACGGGCAAATGGTGCGCGGCGGTGTCTTTTGGCCGAACGCGGGATATGTCACGGACCCCGCGCTTTCGTCGCAAAACCTAGCTGAGGCGGCCAAGCTTCATGGCGCCGAATTCCGGCTGGGCGTTGAGGTGGTTGAGATCTTACGGGACGGGGATCGGGTCACGGGTGTGCGCCTAGCGTCGGGCGAGGAAATCCACGCGGATGTTGTGGTGAATGTTGCTGGTCCGGGGTCGTCGATCATCAATGAAATGGCCGGTGTGACCGGCGAAATGACGATAAAAACCAGACCTTTACGCCAAGAGGTCGTGCATGTGCCGTCACCGGCTGGATTTGACTTTGAGGCCAACGGAACGATCGTTTCGGATAGCGATATTTCGCTCTATTGCCGACCCGAACAGGGCAATCACATCCTGATCGGGAGCGAGGATCCGGAGTGCGATCCGCATTACTGGACCGAGAACGACAAGGAGTATGACCGCAACTTTACCGATCAATGGACGACGCAAGCCATGCGGTATGCGCAGCGCGTTCCGTCGCTTGGTATTCCGTCAAACACGCGGGGTGTTGTCGATCTTTATGATGCGTCGACGGATTGGATTCCGATCTATGACAAGACGTCGTTGGCGGGGTATTACATGGCCTGCGGATCGTCGGGGAACCAGTATAAGAACGCGCCGATTGCGGGAAAGATGATGGCCGCTTTGATCAGATATTGCGAGGACGGCAATGATCACGATGAGACGCCGCTGACGTTCAAACTGCCTTATACAGGGCATGATATCGACGTTGGTTTCTATTCCCGCAAACGTCCGATCAACGAGGAATCGAGCTTTTCAGTGTTGGGCTAAGGCGGCCTTTTGGGGCTGCTTTAGTCGTTATCGGAGAGACCCGCGCCTGCGCCGAGCCGTCGGGATTCCTCGGTTGCCGGGGCGTAGGTGCGATGGGCGTATGCGCTCAACGCCGCCCAAATGTCGTCGGGGATGTCGCCGCGAAAATCCGGGGCGGAAAGGGTTTGGTCCGGGCTGGCCGATTGCCAGAAAACGTCCGCAGGAGCGGTGGAGTCGATGTCGCCCTGTGCGTCGGACAGGGACAGCGAGAAGCCATCTGTGACGACTTTCGTGTTTGCCCAAGACACTGAAAAAACGGTGTTTTCCGAGATAGCGGCCCATGCGACGAAAGGCACAAAAAGCAGGGGATGAGAGACGTTTGTGAGCGTCATTCCCTGAACTGGATCGAGCATTGCAACGCTATCATTCAGGGCCGCACCGCTGAGCAGCGGGCAGAGCGCGCCGGAGGCTGCGGACCACGGCGGGGCGAGGGTTCTCGGCGCTTGGGGGGCGTTGTCGTTGCTGTCGATTTTGCCAAGATAATCGGCAAACACACGGGGTCCGGGCACGCCGTGAGACGCAAGCCAGCGCACCGCTTTGGCCGCTTCCTCGGAAACACCCCAAGAGAGAGCGACGCCGCGGGCGGCACGTTTGCACAGGGCTTCGATCTCGTTAAGCGAGCGTGTCATTGGCGTGTGTTTTCGCCCTGTTCCGCCGGTGGATAGGGCCAATCGTCGGAGGGGCTTTGGGACAGGTCTTCTGGGTAGGGCGCGTTTCCAAAGAGGCAAATGCGCACCCACCGGTCTGAGCGCGGGTCGAAATGCGTGGCGCCGAAGAACGATAGCTTACAGCGCAGCATGTCGATGGGCATCAGATCGGAACCAATCGTGTTGTCGCGGATTTCGGCATAGGGCGCGCGCATTGCAATCTGGACGCGTCGGATAGTGTGGCGGTGCTCGGGGTGGCGGAGCAGGAACGCGGCGATGGGTTTGTCGTCGCTCCACGGCGCAAGCGCGTCCACAGCCAGCGCGGCGTCGCGACCCGGCGCAAGCGGTTGCTCGTAGGGTTCGACGGGTTCTTCGAAGCGCTCGCCGAGACGGGGTTCGAGCTTTTCTTCCGAGACGTACCACGCGCGGGCGCAGTTCTGTTTCGCTTGCCAGTCGACGTCCAAAGCCCAGTCGTAGATCTCGGTCATCGCCGCCTTGAGCGTGCCGATTTTCATGCCGCCGTCGATGCGAAACCCCACGACATCCCGGTCCGACATCGTGTCAGACAGGGCATCAACGAGATGGCCGTAGGGTTCGAGGATCAGCGAGGCGAGGCATTCCTGAGCCTCTTCGCCAAGATTTGATTCTGCCCATGAATACAATGTGTTCCAAGGGTTTTCGTCATTGACATCCATGGTGACCGCAAAGGATTTTAGCTTTGCCAAATCGGATTGGAGGGTGGCGATTTT
>CALLWO010000086.1 GCA_938016355.1 uncultured Boseongicola sp.
ATGCAGACCCTGCCCGGGCGCAGGCAATGCAAAATCCACCACCATCGTTGTGCCGCCCGACAACGCCGCCCGCGTGCCGCTTTCGAAATCATCCGTCGAATATGTCCCCATGAACGGCATTTCGAGATGCGTATGCGGGTCGATCCCGCCGGGCATTACATAACACCCTGTCGCGTCCAGCTCGCTGTCCCCGCTCAGACCCTGACCAATCTCAACGATCACGCCACCTTCGACCAAAACATCTGCCTCATAGCTCAGGTCCGCCGTCACCACCGTGCCGTTTTTGATCACCGTCGACATGAATTTCTCCCTTTATCTCTTTGATCTGCCCGTCATATTTCAGTTTTCCGAAAATACTCCGGGGGCATGGGGGCAGCGCCCCCATATTAGTCTTTGTAATCCGGCTCTTCACGATCCAGAACACGTTTCATTTCGGCAAAATGCGCAAACTCAGCGTCACGATAGGTTTCCCATTCGGCCGCAGTTTCCTCGGCCAGATTGTCCCCCATCACCGCCAATGGCCGCCCGGTCGAATAAGCCAGCACCATTTGGCGCGCCGCACGTTCAAGATGATAAAGCGCGTCCCAGGCCTCCGCCACCGTGTCGCCCAGCGTCGTGACCCCGTGATTTTGCATCATCACCGTTTTCTTGTCGCCGATGGCTCCGGCGATCCGCTCACCCTCATCCTCGTGGGTCGCAATCCCGCCAAAGGCCATGTCATAGGCCATGCGGTTGTGAAACCGCGCCGTGACCTGATCAATCGGCCTGATGGTCGGGTCTTCCAAACTCGCAAGCGTGGTGCAGTAAGGCGGATGCATGTGTAGCGCCGCACGCGCCTGTGGCAATTTGCGATGCAAAGCCGAATGGATTGACCAGGCGCTTGGGTCCGGCGCATCCGGCCTGTCCATGGTGCTGGGATCATCCGCGTCGCACAAAACCAAATCAGACGCCCGCACCCGGCTCCAATGCACCCAGCGCGGATTGACCAAGAACTTACGCCCATCCGCGCTCACGGCTGCCGAAAAGTGGTTCGCGACACCTTCGTGCCAGTCATTGCGACAAGACAGCCGGATCGCCGCGGCCAGATCAATGCGGATCTGGGTTTCGTCGAGCGTGACGTCATTTTGAGTCATCTTAAACGTCCTCCCTAATGCGATTTGCAGCCATCACCAAGGCGCAAAGGCTCATACCGCTAATGACGGTCAAAAGCAGGGCGAGAAGGAATTCACCAGGACTTGCCAAGCCGGCACTCATACCCACAGCGACGGCGAATATGCCGTAAACAAGCAACAAGAGTTGCCCAAAAGCCGCGATAAAGCAGAAGGCTTTCACTCTACAATCTCCGCCGTTTCGACAACCGCGTGGAACAACACATCCGTCCCCGCCGTCGCCCATTCCTTCGAAATATCCTCGGCTTCGTTGTGCGAAAGCCCATCAACACAAGGGCACATCACCATCGCGGTCGGCGCCACGTCGTTGATCCAACACGCGTCGTGCCCGGCTCCGCTCACGATATCCATATGGCTATAGCCAAGCCGCTCTGCGGCATTGCGCACAGCCGCCACACAGCCCACGTCAAAGGCTGGCGGATCAAACTGCCCGACAATCTCACTAGAAAACTCAACTCCGATCTCTTCGCAAAGCTTCGGAGCGCGCTCGTTAAACTCAGCCACCATCCCGTTCAGCTTGTCCAGAATATGCGTGCGCATATCCACCGTGAACACGACCTTGCCGGGGATAATGTTACGACTGTTCGGATAGACATCGATATGCCCGATCGCCCCAACCGCGTTTGGCTGGTTCTTCATGGCGATCTCGTGGACCAATTCGGTCACAAGCGCCAAACCCCGGCCTGCGTTCTTCCTCATATGCATTGGCGTTGAACCGGTGTGGCTCTCTTTGCCCGTCACCGTGCATTCGATCCAGCGTAAGCCCTGACCATGGGTGACCACGCCAATATCCACGCCCTCGGCCTCCAGAATTGGACCCTGTTCAATGTGAAGCTCGAAAAATGCGTGCATGTCGCGCGCACCGACCTTTTCTTCGCCTTTCCAGCCGATCCGCTCCAATTCGTTGCCGAATTTCGTGCCGTCCGCGTCCGTCCGGTCGTAAGCCCAATCCAACGTGTGCTTGCCCGCAAACACGCCCGACGCAAGCATGGCAGGCGCATACCGCGTGCCCTCTTCATTGGTCCAGTTGGTCACCACAATCGGGTGCTTCGTCTTGATATCAAGGTCGTTCAGCGACCGGATGATCTCCAGCCCGCCAAGCACGCCCAGAACACCGTCGTATTTGCCCCCGGTCGGTTGCGTGTCGAGATGCGAGCCGACATAAACCGGAAGCGCGTCAGGGTCCGTGCCTTCGCGCCGCATGAACATTGTGCCCATCTGGTCGACGCCCATCGTCATGCCTGCGTCTTCACACCACTTCTGAAACAGCGCCCGGCCTTCGGCGTCTTCGTCCGTCACGGTCTGGCGGTTGTTGCCTCCGGCAATGCCGGGGCCGATCTTGGCCATTTCCATCAGACTGTCCCACAGCCGATCGCCGTTGATTTTCATATTCGCGGCTGGTGCGGCCATGATACCGTCTCCCCCTGATCCCGTTGGTGCAGGGCCGTTTTGAAACCGCCCCTTTATTGATTTTTGCGCGCCTTGGCATAGGTCCCCTTGCGGCTGGCGCGTGTAAATTGTTTGACCATTTGGTCAGGAACACGCTAGCAGAGCAATATAACCAGTCAAGCGTGACCCGCACCCGGACAGCGATTGCTAAAAGGATGGGCGAAAAAAGAGTGAAGCGCAAAGGAATCGACACCGCTATGAGCGAAAAACAACCGCGCACGCGCATCCAACAGAAAAACCGCGAATTGATTCTCGAAGCCGCGCTCGACGTCTTTTCCACCGAAGGTTTTCGCGGCGCGACTCTGGATCAGATCGCCGCGCAATCGGGTCTCTCAAAACCCAATGTGCTTTATTACTTTTCCTCGAAAGAGGCGATTTACACACAGCTTTTGTCGCAACTTCTCGACACCTGGCTTGATCCGTTGCGCGCTTTGGAAAGCGACGGCGATCCGATTGACGAAATTGTCGACTACGCGCTTCGCAAACTTGAGATGAGCCGGGAATTTCCCCGAGAAAGCCGCCTCTTTGCCAATGAAATCGTCCAGGGCGCACCGCGCATCCTCGATCAGATCGAAGGCCCTTTGCGCGACCTTGTTAACGCAAAAGCAGCCGTGATTTCAGATTGGTCAAGCGCCGGGCGCATCGCCCCGGTTGATCCGCATCACCTGATTTTTTCGATCTGGTCGACGACGCAGCACTACGCCGATTTTGACGTGCAGGTGCGCGGCATTCTGAATCCCGAGGGCGAGTCGCATTTTAATGATGCGCAAACTTTTCTTAAACTTCTCTATACAAGATTGCTCAGCCCCGGCGCACCTTAACCCTGCATTCAGACTCTGTGGATAAACCCAAGATGATGAGATCTTTGGGGGCACTTATTAGGGGTTTTTGGTATGATACCTCCTGTTACAGCGCCGGTTGCGTTCGACAAACCCAGCACGCCGGCCACGGTTGAAGCATCGGCTCAGGCCGCCCAACGCTCTCGCGCCGAAGCCGCGCGCTCCTCCGCCGGTGAGAACGCACCCGCAAATATTCGTCCCGAAACGTCCGAAGCCATCTCGGCCGCCGCACAATCTGCGGCCTCTGCGCGCGCACGCGACGCGGCTCAGGAACTTGATGGCGAGGTTTTGAACAATGTGCCCGCGGGTCCGCGTCCAACTTTCGAAGAAAGCCCGCTGGAACGCAGCATCCGCACCGCGCTCGACGTGCCAGCCCCGGTCGAACCTGAT
>CALLWO010000087.1 GCA_938016355.1 uncultured Boseongicola sp.
ATAGATTCGCGCCCTAACGCCAAAATCGTGTCAAAATGGCCTTCGCACCTGCAGAATCCGGTGTTTTAGGCCGTTTTTTCTGCATTTTCGAGTTATCCCGGCTCAACCCCGCCCGACGGCTCACTAATTCGAATTTATCCACAGCGCTCGCGCCCCGATATCAACAGCTTATCCCCAGCTAATTTTTATGCTGCACTGCTTTTGCCTTGCCGTTGCAGGCCAGATTTGGTGATCCTGTCTTTACCGAAACAAAGCGCGAGCGGCGGGACGGGACGCACCGACCAGAGGTTGGAAAGCAGATCAAAAAGGGACATTAGCCTGGACGGATTTGTGGGAAGATCGGGAGAGGTTGTGGATTAGAAAAGGGCTCTCGTAGTTCTTTGAAAGGAAACGATTTTCGACGGGTGGAGCGGGTCGCAGAAGGTCTTCGGACCGGACGTGGCAGGCGACGGGGTTAAAGCCGGAGCCATGTGGGCCACAGCCCTTCGGGGGGAAAGGTTCATCGAAGGCGTCAGGGTGAGTTGGCAACAGCTCAATGCGAAGGACCGCGTCCGAGCACCTGGCGCCTTCATCTATTCTAAATCCAAAAATTGTATGATGCGCGCGCAGTCGCCTGTTTTGAATGAAAAGGGCCCGGCTGCATCTGCACCCGAGCCCTGATCGTCAGTAATGCAAACCGCGTCCGTTAGCACCTGTGCCGTGATCCATACAGATCTGTCACCTGAAACTCAACAACATCTTGTGGCTGTGCCGTTTGGTCTCACTACACCTCCGGATCGCCCATAGAAAGCATCGCGCTTTGCCTGAACGAAAAGACTGTTTCGTTCACAGATGCAGCCAACAGGGGTATACTCGCTGCCAGTGTCACTTTGGGGGAAGTTGAGACATGCAGAAATTATTTGTCTTCGCGGTCGCAGTCATGGCTGGCGGCTACGCGTATCAGGAATACACCGGAAAGAGCGTCACCCACGCGCTTCAGTCTTTTTCCTTCGGCGGTGCCGGAGGTGGATTTGCAGGCGGGTATGGGATGGCCGTCGACAGTGGCGGATCAATCGGACAATCTATCAAAGGCGTCGCGGGCAGTGTCGGCGGTGCCTTGGGGAGCGTTGGAAACTAGAATTGGTGCGCTTGATTGCGCGTGTGGCTGGCATCCAAGCCCGCCCCAGTCGCAACACGACATCGCATCCGGTGCCGCCCGTTCGGCAGCCGCGAGCGCCATCAGCTCCTTGACCGACAGGCCGGTGGCGTCGATCATTTTCGGTCCACCAGTCGCTGCATCCATGGCGTAAGCCGGGCAGGCGAGGATCGCGAAAGTGAACAAAAGCCGGGTCATGACGCGACCTTGGCACAGACGACGCGCTGGGTCATTACACACTCTGGTGTGCGCACAAAAAGTCAAAGACCGCACGGCGTGGTCAGCTCTCATTCATACTCGTTAACAATTCCTGACCCGTGCGGCCCGACCTAAATCCAGTGGGTTAACCCAGCGTCAATACAGACTCGAACAATCGGCGGAATCATGCTAACCTATCGGTATTTAAGGGTGTTTGTAGGGGGTGTATTTGAATGAATATTCGATTTGTAACCGCGGCAGTGATCCTTTTGGCCGTATACTTCGCGTTCGGTGACTTTTTCCACGCCAGCGCTCTGACCACACCGGAATCCTTTGTGGCCAGCATTGGCAGAGGCATCGGAGGCGCAATAACCGGCGTTGCTTCATCCGTGGGAAGCTTTCTCGGCGGCTAATACCGGCGATCAAAGAAAGACGGGCGGCCGCATTATATATGCGACCGCCCGTTCTCATCACCCCAGCACCTCACATGCTGTGCGCGGCTCGTTCTACGCACGTTGGGATCGTTGAATAACACCCGGAACTGAAAAAGGTTCCAGACTTTTTCGATCACGCTTTCAAGAACGTGTCGACCGCCGCTTCAAACGCACGAGGATTATCCGCATGCAGCCAATGTCCGGCGCCGGGAATCTTTGCAAATCGCGCGTTCGGGAACAAACCCCGGATCGTTTCGCGATACTCCGGCAGTACGTAAGTGCTTTCTGCGCCTGACAAAAACAGAACCGGCCCATCAAACTGACCTTTGATATCCGGAAAGCCGATAATGTCCTCCATATCACGGGCAAGCACGTCCAGATTCAGACGCCAGCGTCGGTCCTTCACATCAAGCGATTGCAGCAGGAACGCCCGAACGCCGGGCTCGTCCACATGGGATTGCAACTGTCGGTCCGCATCCCCGCGCGTCGATACAGCGGAAAGATCAATCGCGCGCATCGCGTCGATCATCGGCATTTGCGTGTGGCCATAAACCACCGGCGCAATATCCGCTACAACCAGTTTGCGCACCTTTTCCGGATGCTGAAGCGCCATAACCATCGCCGCCTTGCCGCCCATGGAATGACCCAGAACGTCCATTGGTTGTTTGGGAATTGCTGCAAGATCAGCGGCCATATCAAAATAGCTTTGCGTCTCGTACCACGGGCTGTGGCCATGATTGCGCATGTCCACGGCCTGCACGGCGCGAGACTGGCACAGATGCTTGGCAATGACGCCCCAATTGCGCGCGGACCCGAATAATCCATGGGCAATCAACAACTCTGTGGCTTGTGTCGGGCTTTCATGATGTACGATGTTCAGCATAACGTCTCTTAACGTCTCGCAGCGGGTATCGCCAGAGTGATGGATATTTCCGAACGCACCCAAAGACTTGCCCTAGCAATGGCAAAACAAATGCGCGTGCGCGATGCGGGCAGTCTTGAGGACGTGGCGACCCGCGCGGGCCGAAAACTCCCCAAGCGATACCGTTCTGATGTGCAAACGCTCATCGAAGCAGAACGGATGTCGGATCACCCAAAACTTTCCCTGCGCCTTGATCACAAGGCGATTGCGCGCTCAGAACGCCGCCTGAACGCCTATCTGGGAAAGCAAAACCCCGCCGCAGAGCGACGGGGCGAGATTTTGGATCTGGTGGCCGGGATTTCGTTCGTCTTTGTGACGATCATCCTCGCCGTATTTTTCTATTTGCTTTCAACCGGCTATTTCGAGTGAGTAATCAAAGCCCCGGGTAAATCGGGAAATTCGCGCAAAGCGTTTTGACCTCGGCTTTGACGCGCGCTTCGGTTTCAGCGTTGCCGTCTTCACCATTCGCGGCCAGCCCGTCCACAACGTCCGTGATCCAGCGCCCGACCTGACGAAATTCGCCTTCGCCAAAGCCACGCGTCGTTCCCGCAGGCGTGCCCAACCGGATGCCGCTGGTGATTGTCGGTTTCTCGGTATCAAACGGAATGCCGTTTTTGTTGCAAGTGATATGCGCGCGCCCAAGGGCCGCTTCGGTCGCCTTGCCGGTCACGCTTTTGGGGCGCAGGTCGACCAACATGACATGGGTATCTGTCCCGCCGGTCACGATGTCCAAACCGCCCTGGATCAACTCGTCTGCCAAGGCCTTGGCGTTCGCCACAACCTGCTGCTGGTATGTTTTGAATTCAGGGCGAAGCGCTTCGCCAAACGCCACCGCTTTCGCGGCAATTACATGCATCAACGGACCGCCCTGAATGCCCGGGAAGATCGCGGAATTCACCTTCTTTGCAATGGTTTCGTCGTTCGTCAGGATCATCCCGCCGCGTGGCCCGCGCAATGTCTTATGGGTGGTCGTCGTCGCAACATGGGCGTGCGGGAAGGGGCTTGGATGCTCGCCCGCCGCGACCAGACCTGCAAAATGCGCCATGTCCACATGAAGATACGCGCCCACGCTGTCCGCAATCTCGCGCATCCGCGCAAAATCAATCTGCCGTGGGATCGCCGAGCCGCCGGCGATGATCATCTTGGGCTGATGTTCCTTGGCAAGCGCTTCGACCTGATCGTAATCAAGCCGCAAATCGTCCTGACGCACGCCGTATTGAACCGCATTGAACCACTTGCCCGACTGGTTGGGGCGCGCGCCGTGGGTCAGGTGCCCGCCTGCATCAAGGCTCATCCCCAGAATCGTATCACCGGGCTTGATAAGCGCCTGAAACACACCTTGGTTTGCCTGACTGCCCGAATTGGGCTGAACGTTGGCAAAGCTGCATCCGAACAACTCAGTCGCGCGTTCTATGGCAAGGTTTTCGGCAACATCCACGTACTGACAGCCACCGTAATACCGGCGCCCGGGATAGCCTTCGGCGTATTTGTTGGTCATGACCGAGCCTTGGGCTTCCATCACTGCGCGACTAACGATGTTTTCCGACGCGATCAGTTCGATCTCGTCCTGCTGGCGGCCAAGTTCGGACCGAATGGCTCCGAAAAGGTCGGGGTCACGAGATTCCAGTTCTTCAGTGAAAAAGCCGTTGTCACGGTGGGTCAAAGTCATGGCGCAATCCTCTGCGATAGCTGTTGCGCTTCACTTAGACGGAAATCGCTGCGGGGCAAAGTCGCTAATCCGGCACTTTTTGATGCGTTCTCGCCTCTTCGTTTCCGATGCGAACACTTGCGTTTCCGATCCTGTCACGCAATCGTCGCCAAAAGGCATTGCCGGTGAAGGGCTCTGAATGAGTATCAAGATATCATTTTGCGCCAGCCGCGTGGCAGTCGCGCAGGACGCGTTGCGGGCGCTGACCGACCGATACGGCCAAGTCGCCGCCGAAGACTCAGACATCATCGTCGCGCTCGGTGGCGATGGTTTCATGCTCCAGACGCTGAACGACGTGCAAAGCCTGGGCAAACCCGTCTATGGAATGAATCGGGGCACGGTCGGCTTTCTGATGAACACCTATAGCGAGGACGATCTTCAAAACCGGCTCGCCGAGGCTGAAGAAGCGCAGATCAACCCGCTTTCAATGGAAGCCGAAAGCGACGACGGCACTCTCACCAAAGCTCTTGCGATCAACGAGGTTTCGTTGCTTCGGGCTGGCCCACAGGCCGCGCGGCTGAAGATTTCCGTCGATGGGCGGTCGCGCATGCCGGAATTGGTCTGCGATGGCGCTCTGGTTGCCACACCGGCGGGCTCAACGGCCTATAACTATTCCGCACATGGCCCAATCCTTCCCATTCGCGCAGACGTTCTCGCACTGACAGCCGTGGCGGCGTTCCGGCCAAGACGCTGGCGCGGCGCGCTTTTGCCAAAAGACGCCACCGTCCGCTTTGACGTACTGGAGCCCGAGAAGCGCCCGGTCATGGCGGATGCTGACAGCCGAACCGTGCGGAACGTTCAGTGGGTCGAGATTCGAAGCGAACCGACCATCACGCACCGCTTGTTGTTCGACCCCGGGCACGGGCTCGAAGAACGCCTGATCCGCGAGCAATTCTCGTAAAATTGTAAAGGGGAACGCCATGGCGCTTCGCACGACCTGTATCGGGGCCTATCCCAAGCCAAACTATGTTCCCGTGACCGACTGGTTTCAGGTGGGCCACGATGCGACGGACTATAACGACCGTGTTCTGAATACCTGGGCCAACGCACAAAATCCCGAAGCTCGGGCGCTTTTGGATCAGGCAACCCAAGAGGTGATCGCAGACCAGATCGCGTGCGGCATTGACCTTCCGACCGATGGCGAGGTTCGACGCGAAAACTACGTGCATTACCAATGCCGCCACTTCGACGGCTTTGATTTCGAAGGTCTGACCCGGCGTGTGCTTCGCAACGGGGCCTACGTCAGCGAATTGCCAACCATACGCGGTAAGGTCGCCTCCCGCGGTCAAAGCGTGCTGGTCCGTGACTGGCAAATCGCCGAAAAAGCCGCCGGGCGACCGGTCAAGATCACATTGCCCGGCCCAATGACCATCTCAGACACGACGGCCGACGAATTTTACCGTGATCCCGAAGCCTTAGCCGAAGATCTGGCGATTGCACTCAATGACGAAGTTCGCGCCCTTGCAAGCGCAGGGTGTCATCATATCCAAATTGACGAGCCGATTTTTGCACGCAAACCCGAAGAGGCGCTGGCATTTGGCACCCGAACTCTTGCGAAGTGCTTTGAGGGATTAAACAGCGACGTCACCCGCGTCGTTCATATGTGTTGCGGATATCCCAATCGGCTCGACGATACGGATTATCCGAAAGCGGATCAGAAAAGCTATGTCCGCATTGCCGAAGCCGTCGACGGCTTGGTTGATGAGATCAGTATCGAAGACGCCCACCGCCATAACCCGCAAGCCCTTTTCGAGATGTTTTCCCATGCGCGCCTGATCGTTGGTTTCGTTAAGGTCGCCTCAAGCCAGATTGAAACCGTCGATGATATCAAACGCCGAATGGAGAGCGTTTTGACGTCGCTCCCGCCGGACCGTCTGATAGCTGCGCCGGATTGCGGACTGGGGTTTCTCTCGCGTGATATGGCGATGACCAAGCTGCGCCATATGAGCGAAGCGGCCCGGGCCTTCTAGACGAAAACCGTTGCCTCTCTGCCGCGCCGCTGGCTCCTGCATGCGGGCAGGGCTTGAGTGAGAGGGAGAGCGGTGGCAGGGTCTCAGAAAATAAGACAACGCGCGACAAAAACCTGCGCGGATAAAAGTGAGGCAAGTTCAATGAGCGACCCGGCAAACCTGGCCGAGGATATGCGTGCGCGCATTCTGGAAGAACCCGGCATGATCCTTGGCGACGCAGACGTCATGCGGGCGCTGATATCAGCTAATGAGCGTGCGATGGGCGGCAATATTGTCGATCTGCGCGGTGTTGCGATGGATCGCTTGGAAGACCGGCTCTCCCGCCTCGAAGACACCCATAAGTCCGTTATTGCGGCGGCTTATGAAAATCTGGCTGGTACAAACCAAATTCACCGCGCCATTCTGTCGTTTCTGGAACCGCTGGAATTTGACGATTTCATTCGATGCCTCAGCGGCGACGTGGCAGATATCCTGCGCGTTGGGCGCATCCGGCTCATCCTTGAAAGTCACGAAAGCGAGCTGGACCCGTCACTTGCCAACGTAAGCGACGTCATGTCGATCGCGGCACCCGGCTTTTGTGAAGATTACGCCGGCAAGGGTCGCCCGCCGCGTCAGGTTACATTGCGCGGTGTTGGCCCCGGTGATGGGAAACTCTACGGCCCATCAAACGAATGGGTGCAATCCGAAGCCGTGATCATGCTTGATTTCGGTGAAGGGCGCCTGCCGGGAATGCTTGCGCTTGGCTCGGACGATCCGCATCAGTTTTCCGTCAACCAAGGCACCGATCTGTTGTCGTTTATGGGCGGTGTCTTTGAACGCGCAATGCGGCGTTGGCTGGGGTGATATCCGCGGGCCTCTCTGATGCGCTTTCACGTTGGCTGAATGAACTGAGCGGGCTGGGCGGACTGGCGAAAAACACAATCGAGGCTTATCGCGCCGACGTTCTCGGGTTTCTGCACTTCCTTCAGGACTACGACGCAACAACATCGGGTGAAACGCGGATAAAGTCTCTCACCACGCGCGATATGCGGGCGTGGATGGCACATGAGCGCGCGCGCGGCGTTGGGCCTCGTTCTCTGGCACGTGCGTTATCGGCAGTCAAAAATTTCATCGGCTGGATGGCGGAAAAGAACGATTTCGACCCATCCGCCGTTTTGATGATCCGAAGCCCGCGGTTTCAAAAGAAATTGCCACGACCACTGGAAGAAAATGCAGCCCGCGCGATGATCGAAACGGTGGAGTTTCAATCACTCACCGATTGGATCGCGCGGCGGGACATGGCCGTGGTAATCCTTCTTTATGGCTGTGGCCTGCGCATTTCCGAAGCGCTTGGTCTCACCGGGGCCGACGCTCCGCTGGGGGACAGCCTGCGTATTGTTGGCAAAGGTGGCAAAGAGCGCCTCGTGCCCGTCATTCCCGCAGCTGCAAAAGCGATCGATGCCTATGTCAAAGCATGTCCGTATGATCTGGCGCCTTCGGAAGCACTTTTTCGTGGAGCGCGCGGGGGGGCTTTGAACCCGCGTCTGATCCAAAAGGTGATGGAACGCGCGCGCGCGCAACTTGGCCTGCCAGCCAGCGCGACACCCCATGCAATGCGCCACAGTTTTGCGACGCATCTGTTGAACGCCGGTGGTGATTTGCGCGCGATACAGGAACTCTTGGGCCACGCATCTCTGTCCACGACACAAGCTTACACGGCGGTCGATACTGCGCGTCTGATGGATGTCTATGAAGCCGCGCACCCGCGTGCGCGCTGAAGTCACACAACCCACCGATATGTTGAGCACAATAGCTTTTGCTGGCGCCGACATAAGAATTCCGGCATGAGATGAAAATGACTGCTAAGACCAAGGCTTATCTCGTTCACCTCCTTACCGCGACCGGTGCCGTGCTGGCGATGCTTGCGATGCTTGAGGCCGTGAAGGGCGATTGGGCAATGATGTTCTTCTGGTTGGTCGTGGCCTTTGGCGTCGATGGGATCGACGGTCCCCTTGCGCGGATGACAGACGTCAAAACAAACGCGCCGCGCATTGATGGTGTGCTTCTTGATCTGATTATTGATTATCTCACCTATGTCTTTATCCCCGCCTTTGCGCTTTTCACATCGGGGCTTTTGCCGGGGTGGACAGGTTGGTTCGCGATCATCGTCATCACTTTTGCCTCGGCGCTCTATTTCGCAGACAACCGCATGAAAACTGCCGACAATAGTTTTGCTGGTTTTCCAGGGTGTTGGAACATGGTTGTTTTGGTCCTGTTCGCGATCGAACCTAATTTCTGGATTTCGCTCGTTATCGTAAGCCTGCTTGCGGTCGCGATGTTCCTTCCGATCAAATTCGTCCACCCCGTTCGCACGGAACGCTGGCGCGCTATTACACTGCCGACGGCGCTCGCATGGACGTTCTTTGCGGGGTGGGCAGCATGGGTGTCATTCCATCCCGAAAGCTGGGCACACTGGGGATTGATCATCACTTCTGTCTGGCTGATCGGTGCCGGCGCTGCGCAGCAATTGATGTATAAAGAACGGCTCTAAAACCGCGTTGCCGCGACTCCGGTGACGATCAAAAGCGCCGCCAACCCCTTTAGCCGATCCATCCGTTCCCCAAAGACCAGCCAACCGATCAAGACCGCAAACAGGATCGACGTTTCGCGCAATGCCGCAACCAATGCGATTGGCGCCTGTGTCATGGCCCAAACCGCCACTGCATAAGACCCAAACGAAGCCGCCGCCGCCAGCGAGCCCTGTACCCATGTCCGCTGTGACGCGCTGAATATAGCTGTGCCGCGAAGCGCGACGATGACCGGCGTAAAGATCAGCGCATCAAGAACGAACATCCACGCGACGAACATGATCGCGTCTTCGGCGATCCGCGCGCCAATCCCGTCCACGATAGAATAGCCTGCAGTCGCGACAGCAGAACAAAGCGCAAGCGGCACCAGTTTGCGACTTTCGCCCGACAGAAGTGCCCCGCGTCCCATCAGCAAAATTCCGACGCCCAAAATCACGATTCCGACGACCTCGGGGAATTGGAAGGCATCGCTCAGAAACAACGCGCTGAACCCAAGCACCATCATCGGTGCTGCACCCCGTGCAATTGGATAGACGCGGCTTAGATCCCCTTGCTCATAGGCGAAGGCGAGGAAGATCTTATAGGCGGAATGGAAGACACCAGAGGCCAGAAGCCACGGGATAACCTCGGCGGCAGGCCAGCCTGAATAGATCCCCAAAACAAGACCGGCCGCACCCTGCACAAGTGTAATGACGAGCATGATCGTCACTTTGGACGCACCAAGTTTGACGACCGCATTCCATGATGCGTGCAACAAAGCGGCGGCAATGACCGCAAGGAATACCGAGAGTGACATGAACGACCCCGTCGTGTGTCGACAGGGTTAGGCTCGTGCGTCTGTCAGCGCAAGTCGGTGGGCGTTCATTTCCGCCGTGTCGCCGGATGAGAGGACGTCGCGAGGATATGCTCTGACCCGTGGATCACATGGCTGGCCTGACCCACAATCTTGTCATCGGGCAATTTCGCGACCGTGCGGTCTTTGTCGGGATAGTCGAATTGCGACAGGAAGTGACGCATGCAATTTAACCGCGCGCGTTTCTTGTCGTCGGATTTCACCACGGTCCAAGGCGCATCGGCAGTATCGGTGTAAAAGAACATCGCTTCTTTGGCTTCGGTGTAATCCTGCCATTTGTCCAAGCTCGCCTTGTCAATTGGCGACAGCTTCCAACGCTTCAGCGGATCGGTCTCGCGGGACGCAAATCGGCGTTGTTGTTCGCCTTGTGTGACGGAAAACCAGTATTTGATCAGCGTCACGCCGCTGCGCACCAGCATCCGCTCAAGCTCAGGCGTTTCGCGCATAAACTCAAGATAATCGCCGGGTTCACAAAACCCCATGACCCGTTCAACGCCCGCGCGATTGTACCACGACCGGTCATAGAAAACGATCTCGCCCGATGTTGGAAGATGCTTGATATAGCGTTGGAAAAACCACTGGCCGCGCTCTTCGTCCGTCGGCTTGTTTAATGCAACCACGCGTGCGGACCGTGGGTTCAGATGCTCGGTGAACCGTTTGATCGTGCCGCCCTTACCAGCCGCGTCCCGGCCCTCAAAGAGGACAACAACCTTTTGCCCGGTTTCTTGGACCCACAGCTGAACTTTCAAAAGCTCCGACTGAAGCGCGGCTTTCTCGCGCTCGTAATCGCTTCGGCTCAGCTTGTTTGCATACGGGTATTCTCCGGCCTCAAAGGCCAATATCGCGCCCGTTGCCGGGGTTTGTTTTGTATTGGGTTTCGCGGTGTCCGGCATCGGGGCCTCCTTTTGGTTCCGATGCCAATCTTATGCCGCGCTGCGTGGCTATGCCCTGACATAGGTCAATGGCCAGGCAAATCCGGACAACAAAAAGGGCGCCTCAATTCTCGAGGCACCCTTCTTTAGCCAAGGCCGAGGGGACGTGCCTTAGCCAGCGTCAAGCGAAAGTGCGACAAAACGTGGATCGCCGTCGCGCCGCACAAGCAGCAACAGCGACTTGCGGCCAGCATCACGGGCCGCGTCAACCCGGTCATCAAGATCGGAAACCGAAGCGACTTTTTCCTGCCCGGCCTCAGTGATGATATCTCCGGCCCGAAGACCTTTTTCGAAAGCCTCGCTTCCCTCATCGACATTAGAGACAACCAAGCCTTCGGCGTCATCAGCAAGGCCAAGTTGAGCGCGAAGCTCGTCCGTCATGGCTGAAACAGTGATGCCAAGAAAGTCAGTCGTGGCGGGTTCATCGCGGTTCACAGATGCAGGCACTGCACGTTCGGCATCTTCACGACGGCCAAGCGTCACACGAAGATTTTGGGTTTCCCCATCGCGCCAAACACGAAGCCGGACTTCTTTTCCAACTTCGGTCGTGCCGACCTGCTGAACAAGTGCGCGGGTATCGTCTACGTCGACCCCGTCAAAGCTCAGGATGACGTCACCGGATTCGATGCCCGCTTCCAGCGCTGGGCCTTCAGGCACATCCGTGACCAAAGCACCGCGCACTTCTTCAAGTCCCAAACCTTCCGCAAGATCGTCGGTCACGTCCTGAATGCGCACGCCAAGCCAACCCCGGCGCGTTTCACCAAAGTCCTTCAGTTGCTGGATGACGTTTTCAGCAACGCGGCTCGACATCGCGAACCCGATGCCAATCGATCCTCCGGTGGGAGACAGGATCGCGGTGTTCACACCAACGACTTCGCCGTTCATGTTAAAAAGCGGTCCACCGGAATTGCCTTTGTTGATCGCCGCGTCAGTCTGGATGTAGTCATCATAGCTGCCCGACAACGCACGTCCGCGGGCGGACACAATGCCGGCGCTCACGGAAAAACCTTGCCCCAATGGGTTGCCCATCGCCATCACCCAGTCGCCTACGCGGGCCTCTTCGCTGTCACCCCAAGGCACAAAAGCCAAAGGCTCGTCGCTTTCGACCTTCAAAAGCGCGAGGTCCGTGTTGGGGTCAGTACCGACGATTTCGGCTTCAAGTTCGAAGCCTTCGAAGAACTCGATCAGAATTTCGTCCGCGCCTTGAATGACGTGATTGTTGGTGACGATGAAGCCATCCTCGGACACGACAAAGCCGGAGCCGAGCGCTTGTGAGCGGCG
>CALLWO010000088.1 GCA_938016355.1 uncultured Boseongicola sp.
ACCGGCCAAAGACCCCAGAATAGAAGCCCGCCCGCCGAAAAGAGATGTGCCTCCAACGACGACAGCGGCAATGACATGCAGATTAAAGTACGGCGCGGACGTCGCTTGGATGGCATTCAGTTTGCCTGTCAACATGACCCCAGCCAATGCCGCGCAAGCCCCGCAAAGTACGTAAGCGAAAACCTTGTGGCGGTTCACTGATATACCGGTCAATTCTGCAGCCTCTGGGTTCGAGCCAATGGCAATTGTGTAGCGACCAAAATAGCTACTGGTGAGAAGAAAATATCCTGCAATCATTGTCGCTAGACCAATAAGTACGGGGATTGGAACAAATCCTGGAATTTGCCCTCGACCGATGTCTGTCAGCAAATCGGGGAACCGAGCCAAAACCAAGCCTTTTGCCAGAACCAGCGCGAACCCCCGGTACACCAAATCCATGGCCAGCGTGCCGATCAAGTCGGGCACGTTAAATCGCGTTATAATCAATCCGTTGATCAACCCCATAACTGCACCCAAAAGGATCGCAATTGGAACGGCGACGTAAACCGAGAATCCGTATTGCTTAATTAGAAAGGCCATTATGATGCCCGACAGAGCGGCAATTGAACCGATTGAAAGATCGATTCCGCGCTGTGTTATGACGAATGTCATCGCCATCGCCATGGGCATGTACAGTGCCGCATCCAATAAGATGAGGTTGATGTTCGTCACCCGGAAATACCGGGTCGGCTCAGCAATGCCCATAAAGACGAGAATGGCCAAGATCATCGCCAAAGGCCCGATGATCGCGATATAAGGCTCGATCCGTTCTGTTAACGAGCGTGATTGCGTCGCCGTGGCCATTATGCCGCCTCCTCTGCGCCAACGATCATTCCGAGAACGTCTTGCGTGTTGCAATCGGCGGTTTTTACAACGCCGACACATTGGCCACGGCGCTGGACGTGTATTCGGTCGGACACTTCAAAGACGTCATCGAGCGAGTGGCTGATCAGGATAACTGCAAGCCCTTGTTCTTTTAGGGTCTGTATGAGCTTCAAAGTGCGCGCGGTTTCTTGCGGACCAAGCGCAGCCGTCGGCTCGTCCATAACTAGCACACGCAACCCATCATGATAGACTGCGCGCGCGATGGCGACTGCCTGTCGTTGTCCGCCAGACAAACTCTCCGTCGGTGCGTCAAGTGATTTCAACTTGACGCCAAGACGCTCCATCAAAACTCGTTCGGTCTCTTCCCGCATCCGCTTGTTGTCCAGAACCGTCATACCCATGACCTTGCGAGTAAGCTCATTGCCAAGAAACATATTCGCGGCCGGGTCCAGATGATCTGCAAGCGCAAGCGTCTGATAAACCGCGTCTATACCGCGTTGAATGGCATCCGCGTGGCTTGAAAACTCCACCTTTTCGCCATCGAGAAAGATTTCGCCTTCGGTCGGTTGATAGACGCCAGTTAGCACTTTGATCAGTGTGGATTTGCCGGCGCCGTTGTCTCCAACGATCGCAAGAACTTCTCCTGAATGAGCATCAAGATCGACATTCGACAACGCTGTGACACCGCCAAATCGCTTCACGATTCCTCGCATCTTGACCAATGGTTCGACCACGCCACACCTCTTCGTTCAATTAGATTTCTGTTTGAGGGCCCTTGGTTATCGCGGCCAAGAGCCCTCAGGGAGAAGGGGCTTATTTGCCCCAGATCGTCGCGTAAGCATCGCGATACGGAATGTCCGGATCGAACGCGTTGCTATCACCCAATTTTGCAAGCCCATCAGGCGTCACCAGCGCAGGCGATGTCACATAGCCCGAACATGCTTCGCCCTGAATGGCGCGATTAAGCTCGTCCACAAGCTGCCACCCCTGAAGATTCAATGGCTCTGCTACAGTGATCGCCTGATAGCCGCCAGAGCGAATGCGCTGGAACGCCGCTTCAGACCCATCCCCCGCAGAACCGGCCTGCGGACCAGCGTCCGGCGCCAGACCCGCCGCTGCCAGCGATGGCCCCATAAAGTCGAAATAAAGATCGTTGATCGCCAGCGAGTGCGTCCAGCTTTCTCCATACTTTTGCAAAAGACTTGTCGTGAGTGGCCCCATGCGACTGGACGTGTCAGCAATTGGCGTATCAACATATTCCAACACTGTTCCGCCGGCTGCTTCCACAGTTTCTTTCAAGCGGTCAGCCTTGTCGATGGCAATCTGATAGGTCGAGTCGGTAAAGATCACGACACCAATATCCGTACCACCATCCTGAATCGCCCAATCAGCTGCAACTTCGGAAACGGTCATTGCGTCGGTGGAAACGTTGGCGAAAATGCCGCCCGGCGCGTCACACCCGATCTTTGGTCCAGAATGCCATGCGACCATCGGGATACCCGCGTTAACCACGCCTTCCAACGCCGCTTGTTGCTCAACTGCGTCAAATCCATTGATGATGATCCCGTCCGCCTGAAGGGCAAGCGCTTGGCCAATTGCTGCCGTGCGCCCCTGGATCGAGCCCGCGCCATCCAGCACACGAACACCCCAGCCGATTTTCTCAGCCGCCTCCTCTACACCGTTGGTAACGCCGAGGATGCCGCCGTTCTTTAGATCACCTGCGACGACGACAATGGATTTGCCAGCCGCAGCCGCCGGGCCACTAGTCGGTCCGTCCCATGCCATCTCCGCAGTTACCGGAAACGCCGCCAAAATTGTGCTGGCCATCAATGCCGATACGAATGTTCTCTTACGCATAAGTTTCTCCCTTGCATGAATAATTTTCAGCGCTTTTCTGCACCTTTTTTGCGCTGCGCGTATCCTGCGATGCCAATGGCAATCAGCAGGGTTACTCCGTTAAAAAGCGGTTCAACCCAAAACGAGCCGCCAAATTGTTGAATGCCTGAAATGCCGACTGCCAAGATCGCGACGCCGACCACGGTTCCCCAAACGTTGACCCGCCCTGGCTTGATTGTCGTCGACCCAAGAAAAGCTCCCACAAGGGCTGGCAACAAAAACTCCAGCCCAACGCTCGCCTGACCGATCCGGAGTTTTGCTGCCAGCAAAACTCCGGCCAAAGCGGTCATCATTCCGGATGCTACAAAGCTCCCGATCACGTATTTGCGCGTTGGGATGCCGTTGAGCTGAGCGGCGCGCTGATTGGCACCGATCGCATAAAGATACCGACCAACTGGCGTGTACTCCAAAACGAGCCACATCACGACTGTGATCACGATCAGATAATAGCCTGTGATGGGCAGGCCAAAGATGAACGTATTATTCAACGCATAAAACCCATCAGGCAGCAAACCGACCATTTGACGGCCACCCGTGTGCCAAAGCGCCAGCGCATAAAGAACAGTGCCAGTTCCCAGCGTTGCAATGAAGCTGTCAATCTTGGCCACTTCGACCAGAAGTCCGTTCAAAAACCCTGTGAATGCGCCCAATAACAAAACCATCATCACAGCAATCGGCCATGGGAAGCCTAACAAAGTCTGCAGACTTATCGCCAAAATGTGCCAAAGAACGATTCCGTAACCGACGGTCAAATCTATGCGACCGGCGGCCATTGGGATCATCGCACCAAGACTTAACAACGCGATGATTGCCTTGTCGCTCACGATCGATCGCAGATTGAGCATTGTTGGGAACGTGTTCGGCAACAGCACGGAGAAGAGCCCGATCAAGAAGACTGTGAGAATGACAAGACCATAGACCGGCAAGAACCGCATGATACGCTTGCCCGTCGACAAGCCCTTCAATTCCGCCTTGGTTGGTTCTAATGCATTTGATTCAAGCGATTGCATGCGGCACGTCTTTCTCAGTAGCAATATTTCCAGCCGAAGCCGACTGAATGAGATTTTCTGTACTCAACCGTGTACCGCCCAATTCGTCTACGATCTCGCCCTGACTGAACACAATGGCGCGGTGGCAGATCGTGGCGATTTCTTCAAAATCAGTTGAGATGATCAAGATGCCTACGCCGTCGGTCAGTGCCCGATTTAGCAATGCGTAAATCTCTGACTTCGCACCCACATCAACGCCCGCAGTCGGATCTTCGCACAATAGCAATTTCCGCTTAGTCGCAAGCCAACGCCCCATGACAACTTTTTGCTGATTGCCACCCGAAAGCGCCTCGATGGCCAGCGAAGGATCGTTGGGTGTCAGGCCCAATTCGGCACCTATGATGGCGGCCTGCTCCGCTTCCGTCTTTGGCGACAATAGCTGAAACAACTTTCGCCCAAATCCTTCAGGGTTCAAAAACGTGTTTTCCCGGATGGTCAGACTTAGCGCGACAGACTCCTCGGTCCGGTCTTTGGCAATCAACCCGACACCGGACGCCAACGCCCTCTGCGCCGTGCTTAAATCCGGGGATTCGCCGTCAAGCGTCACACTGCCTTCGAACGGCACAAGCCCAAACAAAGCGCGCGAAATAGTTTCGTGCCCAGCACCCCGCAACCCCACCAGCCCTACAATCTCATTTTTCTTTAATGTGAAGTCGAGTGGAGCAACGCCCGGCGCTTTGAACCCATCAAGACGCAATAGTTCGTCACCCGTGGCATCATTAACCTTGACGGTTTCACGGGTTTTGCGCCCAACGATTTTTTGGACAAGTTCTTCTGAAGTCGTATGCGCGATGTCGCGCACACCAACCATCTCGCCGTCTCGCAAGACGGCAACCCGGTCCGCAATCTCAAAAATCTCGTCCAAACGGTGACTGACGTAAATCATGCCAACGCCGCGTTCCCGCAACGGTCGGATTGCTGCAAAAAGTCGCCCAACCTCGTCGGCGGGCAAAGAGGCCGTCGGCTCATCCAGAACAAGAAATTCGCTGTCCACAGCCAAGGCACGGGCAATTGCGACCAACGATTTTTCTGTGCGCGAAAGGTTCTCCACCCGCGTAGTCGGCGCAAAAGTGCAATCGACCTTATCCAGAGCTCTTTGCGCGAATTTTTCAACTTCGCCCCATCGGATCATCCCGTTCTTCTTAGAGAAACCGAGAGCTAGCGCTATATTCTCGGCAACAGTCATCCATTCGATCAACCCAAGGTCCTGGTGAATAAAAGCAACTTTCTGACGCTCGCCAAACCCTGCCGTTTTGTGTTCGTATTTCTCTCCGTCGATGAGAACACGACCGGAATCGGGCTGGTGAATGCCACCCAAGACTTTGATGAGGGTCGATTTTCCAGCTCCGTTTTCGCCCAAGAGTGCGACGATCTCACCTCGGCCAACAGCCAGAGAAACATCTTTTAACGCATAGGTTCCACCGAAGTGTTTATCGATCCCATCGAAGAACAGCCCTGATTGCAGGTTCTGCATTCGTCGCATCCTCCCCCACGCCCGGGTATTGAGTTACCCGTAACGTTACGCTAATGCTTGTCAGAAAGATGCAATGTGTCAAGCCTTAAGTTACCCGTAACGTAAACATGACGACATGAGTGAAAAAACGTCTAAAAACAACAAAGTAAGCCTATCTGAAGTCGCGCGCGCCGCGGGCGTGTCAAAAATGACGGCCAGCCGTGTTTTGCGCAACGAAGGCGGTTACTCGGAAGTTACTCGTGCAAAGGTGATGGAGAAAGTTGACACACTTGGCTACTTGCCGAATCGACTGGCCGCCGTTTTTGCGGGCGATAAGACGTCGACCTTCGTTGGCGTCTCCATCCCGGACCTTGGCAACGAAGTTTTTACGCAAGTCCTCGAAGGGATCGACAGAAAACTCGGCGCGCTCGGGCATCAATCGGTCCTTGGTCTGACCCAGCACACCGAGCAAGAAGAAGAAAAATGGATCCGCACAGTTTTGTCGTGGCAACCTGCAGGTCTGATCCTGACGGGGCGTTACCATTCGACTGGCGCGATTGAGATGCTTAGAAACGCGGGCATTCCCGTGGTCGAAATCTGGGATCTCAACACCAGTCCGCTCGATATGAGTGTCGGCCTCAATCATTTTGACAGCGGCTTTGACATGGGCCGTTACCTGATCAGTTGCGGGTACAGAAATATCGGATACGTGGGCACCTCCCACGACACCGCCAATGCCGCGTCGACGCGTCTTGATGGGTTTTGCAAGTCGGTCGAAGGCGGCGGCGGTACTGTCGTGCGCCAACTTTGCCTTCACGACACGGCCACCTACTACCCCGGATATTACGGGACAGAGCAGCTATTGAGTTCCGCCAGCGGTATCGAATGCATCTTTTTTCAAAACGATGCGATGGCCTTTGGCGGGCTGCAGTATTGCGAAGCCAAGGGCATGAGTGTGCCTGACGATATTGGAATCGCAGGATGGGGTGACTTGCCAATTGCCTCTGTCATGCGCAAGCGGCTGACATCGATGCACGTGCCTCACCTTAAACTCGGACAGGCCGCGGCGGAGATGATGTTGGCCCGCCTCTCCGATGAACCGGTTCCAAGTTGTCGAGATATCGAATTTCGGCTCATTCCTGGATCAACGGTCTCAGCCTGCTCATAGGTTAGCTCGTGCCGCCCGGCACCAGACGAACTTCGGTTTCGACCCGGCTTGGTGCACCTACACCGTCAAATATGTCTCCAAGTAGCCGCGCGGCTATTTCGCCAATTCTCGCGGCCTCTACGTCCACAGTGGTAATTTTTGGCTCAGAAATCGCAGCCACTTCAAAATTGCCAAACCCGGTGATCGCAACACAGCCCGGCACGTCGATCCCAATCCGACGACACGCGTTGAGCACTCCAAATGCAACCGGATCGGACACGCAAACAATCGCATCGTATTCCAAAAGCCTGGGTCCCAATTTCTCTGCCAGTGCCGCCCCGTGCCGCATCGAAACCGGCGCTGGCCCCGCATCCAGAAAATCGACGTTTGGCAACCCAAGCATTGCCGCCGCATCCATGACCCCTTGCCTGCGATCTGCCCCTCTCAAATCATCGCCTTCCGAGGCCCCCAGAAACGCCAGTTTCTGACGACCGGACGCCGCGAGATGTTCAACGATTGGCTGCATCGCTGCAGCGTTAGAGAACCCGACGGCGTGGCCGATTGGAGCCTCTGGCAAATCCCACATCTCAATCACAGGGATCGCCCGCGCGCGTACCAATTCCCGGGTTGCACCTGTGTGATAACTGCCCGTCAGGATGATCGCCTCGGGATTTCGTGCCAAAAGCTGGCGCACCAGCTTCTCTTCTTCTTCGGTTCGATAATTCGTTGCACCAAGCAACGTCTGCATGCCGCGCGCAGCCAGTCCGTTGGACAGCGATCTGTAAGTGTCTGCGAAATTCGCGTTGTTGACGGACGGCAAAGTGACCGCGACAAACCCACTCTTTTGCGTGCGAAACGCCTGAGCTGTGGTGTCGTAAACATAGCCAAGGTCGTCGGCGGCCTTCCTGATGCGCGCCCGCGTTTTGGCACTGACTGTTTTGTCGTCCCGCAATGCGCGCGACACCGTCATTGGCGACACGCCCAGTTGCTTGGCGACATCCCGCATGGTCACGCGCGAGGTCACTTGGAACTACCCAATGAATTCATTGCATTGCGTGACATGATGATGAATGCGCCCATCGAAATACTTCGTCGTGATCTCACCAGTAACGGTTTTTGACTGGTTTCGAAATGGAGACTCCAGCGCCGCCTCCATTGCCGCCATATCCGGATAGCTGATGGCAAGGATCAAAGGAAACTCCGGCGCGCCCTCGTCGCGGTCATCGCTGAACATCACACGCACATCCGAGTTGCCCGGGAATTGACGCCAAAGCGGCACAAGCTGCTCAAGAACAGCTGCGCGAAACGCCTTAATGTTGTCCGGGGCAACCGTTCCCTCGAATAAAGCAAATCTGGTAATCACTGCGAAATCTCCTCTTTGGCTCCGTTGAAAAATTCCATAACGGCCGCTTGATCCTCGCCGCCCAAACCAGCCGCCGTCAGCATCCGGTGAATTTCTCCACACAACGCCGTCATCGGCATGGACGTTCCCGTTTGCCGCGCAAGATCATTCACCGCGTTCAGATCCTTGACCATGTTGTCAATGCGCCCGGTTCGTCGATAATCTTTGGTGGCAAATCGCGGCAGATATTCCTGCAAGAGCGCGCTGTCTGCACGCCCACCCTTCAGCGCGACGGGGATCTTTTCTGCATCCACGCCCGCATCAAGCGCAAGTTGCGTCGCCTCCGCGACGGCCAGAAATCCCAGCCCGCACAACACCTGATTGATCAGCTTTGTCGTCTGGCCTGCCCCGGATGGGCCCATATGGGTGTAATTCGAGGCCACATGACGCAGTACATTATGTGCGCGCGCCACGTCGTCTGCCTCACCGCCTGCCATAAGCGTCAGTTCCCCGACAAGCGCCTTTGGCGCGCCACCGGATAGGGGGCTGTCGACCCAGGCCAGGCCCTGCTCTTTCGCGCGTGCAGCCAGTTTGCGCGTCGCATCCGGTTCAATCGAGGACATATCAATGATGAGCGTTCCGGGTCTCGCCCCCTCGGCCACACCGCCCTCGCCGAAAACTGCCAATTCGACAATCCGCGACGAATTCAAACTAACGATGACAAAGTCAGATTGAAACGCCGCTCCAGCTGCACTTTTAGCCGACATTGCCCCGTGATCAACAAGCTGTTGAACGCGCTCCGGATCCAGATCAAAAACGTTGAGAGCATTGCCGGTTTCCAATAGACGCGTCCCGATCGCGCCACCCATGGCCCCTGCCCCAATTAGAGCAATCCGTTCGCTCATGAATGCGTCTCCTGAAATGTCGATGCGATAAGGCTCAACGCACCCCTCAAAGATTTTGCACGGGATCTAACGCTCCGCATCACAGTGACGCCGTAATGCCGCCGTCCACAAAAAGCGTGTGGCCGTTCACAAAACTCGACGCAGCAGACGACAGGAATATGCAGGCCCCGACCAGTTCCTCGACATTACCCCACCGCCCGGCCGGCGTTCTGTTTTCAAGCCATTTCGAAAACTCAGGATCTGCCACAAGCGCTGCATTCAGCGGGGTGTCGAAATATCCCGGCGCAATCGCGTTGCACTGGAGCCCGTATTTGGCCCAGTCTGTCGCCATACCCTTGGTCAGATTGCCGACGGCCCCCTTAGTTGCCGTATAGGGCGCGATGCCCGGTCGCGCCAAAGCCGTCTGGACTGACGCGATATTGATGATCTTGCCTTGCCCGCGCGCGATCATATGGCGCGCAACGGCCTGTCCCACATGAAAGACGCTTGCGACATTGGTCTGCAACAAAGCCTCAAACGCGTCTGGCGGAAAATCCTGTAACGCGCTTCGGTGCTGCATGCCTGCGTTGTTCACCAGAATATCAATAGGGCCAACATCGCTTTCGAACTCGTCGATGGCCTTGCGAACCCCATCGTGTTTGGTGGCATCAAACGCGAGCGTTTGAACTTTTGACCCTTCGGCGCGCAGCACTTCAGCGGCTTTTTCCAACTTTGCTAGGTCTCGCCCGTTTAGGACAATTTCTGCACCCGCCGCCGCCAGTCCACGCGCCAACGCAAAGCCGATGCCTTGGGAAGACCCAGTAATCAAAGCCCGTTTCGTGTTGAGTGAAAAAAGTTCCATGACTTTGACCTTTGCACATATTTTGGGAGCATTGCCCGCAATCAAGGCAGCTTGTTACCGGTAACATGTTACCGATACCAAAACTTGTCAACCCATCATTCATCGCCCCACTCTAAAGCGCTTGGCGGCCTTCGCCCCTACGCGAAATATCTTGACGCGAAATGTAAAAGGCCGCCCCGGTCGGGACGGCCTCATTTGTGGTATGCTAAATTCAGCGTCAGTGCGTGAACTTCTTGATCTCACCCGAAGACAATCTGCTGGAATAAGACTGCAATTCCGCGCGAACGACCTTCATCAGGAAGTACAGGCAGAAAATGTTGACCACAGCCATGGCAAAGATCGCAGCATCCGAGAAGTCGATGACCGGACCAAGATTTGCAGCTGCGCCGATGACGATGAACACGCAGAACATAACCTTGAACACCAATTCGGCAGTTTGACCCTCACCGAAAAGATACGTCCAGGCTTTCAGCCCATAGTAGGACCAAGAGATCATCGTCGAGAACGCAAACAGGATCACAGCAATCGCCAGCACGAATGGGAACCAGCTGATCGCCGATCCAAACGCTGCCGAGGTCAGCGCAACGCCCGATGTATCACCGACAGTGGCAATCGCGGACCCGCCTTCATTTAGCATGTAGTTTCCGGTTGACTGGTCGATCAGCAGCTGACCCGAGATGGTGATAACAAGCGCGGTCATCGTACAGATAACGACGGTGTCAATCAGCGGCTCAAGCAGCGAGACAAACCCTTCGGTGATTGGCTCTTTGGTTTTCACCGCCGAGTGTGCAATCGCTGCCGATCCAACACCGGCTTCGTTCGAGAACGCCGCCCGCTTGAAACCCTGGATCAACGCACCAACCATGCCGCCCGCGACCCCAAGTCCGGTAAAGGCACCGGCAAAGATCTGGCCAAACGCCCAACCGATTTGATCAGCATTTACAATCAAAACGATCAATGCTGCGCCGACATAAAGGATGCCCATGAATGGCACGACTTTTTCCGTCACGCGCGCGATGGATTTGATGCCACCAACGATGACCGCAAAGACAACGCCTGCAAAAACTAGGCCCGTGATCCAACCCGGATAATCACCGGTGATTTGCGTGATCTGAGCATGCGCCTGATTGGCCTGGAACATGTTCCCGCCGCCCAATGCGCCAAGGATACAAAAGACCGAAAACAGCACGGCGAGGATTTTGCCACCCGGAAGTCCAAGCTCGTCAAAGCCCTTGGAGATGTAATACATCGGACCGCCAGAAACCGTACCGTCGGGGTATTCGTTTCGATACTTCACGCCAAGCGTACATTCGGTGAATTTCGACGCCATGCCCAAAAGGCCCGCCAAGATCATCCAAAACGTCGCACCTGGTCCGCCGATACCGACGGCAACCGCGACGCCTGCGATATTTCCCAGACCCACCGTGCCGGAAAGCGCCGTTGCAAGCGCCTGAAAGTGACTCACTTCACCGGCATCGTTGGGATCGGAATAATCCCCTTTGACCAATGATATCGCATGGCCGAAAAAACGGAATTGCACGAACGCGAAATAGATCGTGAAGACCGATGCACCAATGACCAACCACATGACGATCCAGGGAAACGCGGTGCCGGGGATCGGTGCGAAGATGAAGCTGACGAATGGACCCGTGAAACTGGCAAATGCCTCGTTCACTTTCTGATCCAACGACATTGCGGCGTCCTGAGCCGATGCCGGAACGGAAACAGCGAAAAACGCCGCTACTGTTACGAAGAAGCTGAAAAACTTATTCATTGTTCTATTCCTTAAGAAACGACTGTGACGGGAACGCGCGCGTTCATCACAAGGTTTGCCGTTGAACTGCCAAACAGGCGCGACGTAATCCCACCAGCACTTGAGCGCGCGACAATAATTTGCCCTGCCCCTTCGCTATGCGCGATATTGTCGATCGTATCGGCCACGTCTCCATGCCGCACGATAGCCCGAGCGTTAAGCCCGGCCTCTTTCAAAGAGGCAACCGCAGGGTTCAAAACCCGCTCCATTGCGGTCGAAATTTCTTCCTCACGCCGTTTATGGCGTTCCGCGTTTTCTTCCGCTGTTTGGAAAGAAAATGGTGACCATTCAATCACATAGACTACGATCAATTCGCAATCGTCGACCTTTGAGGCCATACCTTTGGCAAAGTTAAGGGCTTTTTCCCCCGAACTTTGACCATCTAGTCCTATAACCAATTTCATAGCACTGTCCCTATTGTTATTATTGTTCAAGCACACCTCTCGCCAATGGCGAATGAGGGCGGACAAATGTCCGGTTGCTCTATTTCGATGGTAACGGCAAACAATCCATTCCGTCTATTGGCATTACCCATCACAGAATTTGATTGGCCGTCGCGACACTTTACTTCATTGACGCACCCCTTTGTTTTTAATCATTATTCACCGACGACGACCCGAACCCATCAGATGTAGAAAAAATGGGACCCGACCGAAAACGCCCCCCCAAAGACCCCAATTCAAGGGGCCTTGGAGGGGAATTCCAATCAAACCACTTCGCTGTGAATCTTCTCAGCAATAATCTCCGCCGTCGCCGCCGAAAGCGTCCA
>CALLWO010000089.1 GCA_938016355.1 uncultured Boseongicola sp.
GCAGCCCGGTTGTCTGGGCGCGCGCGAAAGGGGTCGCGCTGGAAAACGAGCGTCCGTTGCCGCTTGTTGTCTGGCGTGACGGCTCGCACCATCGTCGTGCGATGATGTCCGGATTGGATCGCGCAGGCATTCCCTATCGCATTGCATTGGCGACCCAAAGTGTGAGCGGCATCATGACGGCGGTGAGCGCGGGCATCGGATTGGGCATGATCCTGCGGATCAATCTGACGCCCGACATGGAGGTCGTGGACGAAGGCGCTGGTTTGCCGCATCCGCCCGCACCGGTGGTATATCTGGCGGAGCATGAGAGCGTGGCGCGCAATCCGGCGGCACGCGCAATGGCGGCCCATGTGCGCAAAACGGTACCGAATTTGCAGGGTTCAGGTCGCTAGTTCAGGACTTTCATGCCGCGAGTAAGGCCCGAGAGCGTGAGCGGCACCATGCGGTCCGCGCCGATGATCTCGCGGATCATGTGATTGGATTGCGTGTATTGCCAATGCGCCTCGTTCGACGGGTTGATCCAGAGGAGGTCGGGCCAATGGGTCGCGACGCGGCGCAACCAGGTTTCACCGGATTCTTCGTTCCAATATTCGTTGGCCCCACCGGGAATGGCGACTTCGTAAGGCGACATCGACGCATCGCCCACAAAGATACATTTGTAGCCGGGACCGAATTTATTGATCACGTCCCAGGTTGGTGTCTGGGCGTTCCAGCGTCGTTTGTTGTCGCGCCAAACACCCTCGTAGAGGCAGTTGTGAAAGTAAAAGTGTTCGAGATGTTTGAATTCGGTGCGTGCGGCTGAGAAAAGTTCTTCGACGAGTTGAACGTATGGATCCATTGAGCCGCCAACGTCGAGGAACAAGAGCACGCGCACCGCGTTGCGTCGTTCCGGGCGTGTTTTGACGTCGAGATAGCCGTGTTCGGCGGTGGCGCGGATGGTGTGGTCGAGATCAAGCTCATCAGCCGCACCGGTGCGGGCCCATTGGCGCAGGCGTTTCAGCGCAACTTTGATTGTTCGGGTGCCGATCTCGCGCTGGTCGTCAAGGTCGCGGAAATCGCGTTTGTCCCAGACTTTGACCGCGCGTTGGTGGCGGCTTTCGTGTTGTCCGATGCGCACGCCTTCGGGGTTGTAGCCATAGGCGCCGAACGGAGAGGTGCCCGCGGTGCCAACCCATTTCGAGCCGCCCTGGTGGCGCCCTTGTTGTTCCTTGAGGCGCTCGCGCAGGGTTTCCATGAGTTTTTCAAATCCGCCCAAGGCTTCGATTTCAGCCTTTTCGGCGGCGCTCAGGTGCTTTTCAGCCAGCTTTCTGAGCCAGTCTTCGGGCAAGTCGAGCGCATCGACCACGGCCTTTGCCGGGATGTCTTCGATGCCTTTGAAACTGTGCGCAAAGGCGCGGTCGAACCGGTCGAGATGGGTTTCGTTTTTCACCATCGTCGTGCGCGCGATGTAATAGAAACCGTCGACATCGTAAGTGGCAAGGCCGTGATCGAGGGCTTCGAGGAACGCAAGGAATTCCCGCAGACTGACGGGAACGCCGTGATGTCGCAGGCTTTCAAAGAAGGGTAGGAACATCAGGTTGCGAGACGTTCGATCACAATCGTGAGGATCGCTCCCAAGAGCCCGAAAGCAATCGCAAAACCAAAGGCGTATTGTGCCATATCAAGACGGTTCCCATTGCGCTTTTTGGCGGTGCGAATGCCGAAAAATATACCCAAGGCGACGGAGGCAAGAAAGATCACGAGGCGGCGTCCTGTCTGGTGCGGGGGCTGATCGCGCGGATTTCATCGGCGCGGGCCCGGATTTCATCGTCGTCGCCAAAGCCATAGCGCGCCCAAGCCAGCGCGTCGCGTTGCACGGGCGCGGCTTCGTCGGGGCGGGCCAAAAGCTCCAGCGCCTCGGCTTTGACCAAAAGGAAGAGAGAAAGCAATGCGGCATGTTCGGAGCGGGTGACCGTGGGGATGTTGTCGTTCACAAGGCGCAGCGCGACATCTGCGCGACCGGCCGACAATTGGAACGCGGCCAGCTGCATGGCGATGTGGGCTTCCTGAATGGCGGTGTCAGAGCGGTTTTGATAGATGCGACCGGCTGCAAGAAAGGCTTTTAGCGCTTCGTCGGGGCGGGAGCCAAGGGTCAGGCGACCAAACACGTATTGCGAGAAGGCCAACCGGGGATCGGCACTTCCAAAGTCTTGGGCCAAGGCCACGGCTTCGATGGCGGCACTTTGGCGCCGTGCGCGCGAGAGGTCGGGGCGAGTGGCGCGGTCGATGGCTTTGCGCCATGCGGTATTCTCGCGCTCGGGTGCGGCCACGCCGCCGCGACCGCCGCTTGGATTGAGGCGGGCGAGAATGGCGGGCAGGCGGGATGTGACTTCGGCCTCGCTCATACCGGAAGCAAGCGCGGGGTCGTAATAGGTCCGCAGGATCAGCATATCAAAGCCGCTCAGCACCGTGTGGAAATTGTCGTCGTTAAAGACCGATTGGTTGAGTCGGTAGATATCGTTGACCGGGCCGAGCGCTTGGGCGATTTCCTCGTGCAGGCAGTCGCGCATTTCTTGCGGGCTGACATCCGTGGGCAGGAAGACGGCCATGCGCGTGCGCGCGGTGAGGCGGTTCCAGAACGTCGAAGGGTCGTTGCGCTTGGCGCGATAGTCGTCCCAGCCTGAGACGTTGGGGCGCACGAAACAGGCGGCGGCCGGTGCGACGGACTGAATTTGCGCACGCCGCACAGGCTCGATGATGATCGAGGCGGTGTCGGTGTTGCGGGTGAGGTCGATGTCGATGCGCGCTTCGCGGCGCAGGCGCGCAAGAAGACGCGCAAGGTCCGGGCGCAGGTTTGGCGGTGACGCCCCGGTGATGGCAACGGTTATCGGTCCTTCGAAGCGCGTGAATGCGGGCATTTCGGTGCCGTTTTCAAGCTGGAACGTCAGGTCAAGAAAGTCGCGCGCGATCTGGCTGTTTGAGGTTGTGGGGCGCGACGGCGTGGGGGTCGCAAAGGTTTTCATCGGCGGTAGGACGAAATCCATATCCGCGCGGCGCGTGGTTTCCGGCGCAGCGCAGGACGCAAGTGCGATGAACGCCAGCGTGGCGAGGCGGTTCATGTCGGCCTCGCGTATTTAATGAAGGGGGTCAGGGTTGCAATGCGATCATAAAGCTTGCGGGCTTCGGCGTTGAAATCCTGGGTCATCCAGTAGACCGACGGCGCGCCTGCTTTGTCGGCGGCGTCGTAAACCGCTTCGATCAACGCGCGTCCGACGCCTTGGCCGCGAACCTCGGGGTCGGCGTAGAGGTCTTGCAGGTAACAGGTGTTTTCGACTTTCCAGCCATGCCGGTGAAAGACGTAATGGGTGAGGCCCACGGGCTTGCCGTCAACCTCGGCTATGAGGCCGCGAAAATCCTGCGGATCGTCGCCCAGAATTCGCGAAAATAGCGTGTCATAGATCTCTTGAGGCAATTCGGTTTCGTAGAATGCCAGATACGCGCACCACAGCCGTTCCCAGTCGGGTTTGTCGACGGCCGTGACGGGGCGGATCAATGTCATGCGATATAAGCCAGCGTTGCGAGCGTCAGCACGGATGTCCAAACGATTACCTGCATGATGGCATCTGTTCTGACTGAGTAGAGAAGGGCAAGGGAAAATGCCATCACACCTGCGGGACCGGCGGAACCCAGCACAAAGAGTGGCAAGGTGTCGGAGGGGGGCAAAAGCGCATAGAGCAGCGTGGCGATGACGATCGGAAAGACGAGCACTTTCATGCCTGCGATCACGATGGCGACGGGTTCGGGTTTGAGCGGTGTCGCGGACAGGATGACCCCCATCGCGAAGAGAGCGATGGGCGACGCGGCATTGCCGACAAAGGCCGTGAATGTGTCAACCGGGGCAGGGATTGCAACAGAGCCCGCGGAGAAGACAAGGCCAAGCGCCAGCGCCCAGACCAGCGGAAGTTTCACAATCCGAAGCGCAACAAGAGCCAATCCCGCACCGGCGTCGCGCCCCTTTCGCGCCTCGAGCGCGACCATTGTGCCACCGAAGGCGAAGACCGCATCAAGGATCACAATCGAGGCGATGGGAAGCGTGCCGGTTTCACCATAGAGCAGCTTTGCAATCGGCAGGACGTAATACGCGTTGTTGGCAAAGACGCCGCAAAACCCAAGAAGCAGGGATTCCGAGACACCGCATCGAAAAAGCTTGTGGGCGATCAGAAAGCCGACGGCATAGAGCGCACCTTGGGCGCAGGCATAGAGCGCCAGTGCAGAGAGGTGGAAATCCGTGATTGGGGCGAACGCAACGGCGCGAAAAATGAAAATCGGCAAAAGGACCGTCATGGCGAAGCGGTTGAGAACGCGCGCCTCTTCGTCGCTCATCTTGTTCAGACGACCCGCGATGTATCCGATGAACAATATTGCGAAAACCGGAAGGATAGGGTCGATCAGAACCGAAAACACGTCAGCCGCGCCCGCGCGCCATGAAGGCGAGACGCTCAAAGAGCGCAACGTCTTGTTCGTTCTTCAATAGCGCCCCGTGGAGCTTTGGCAGAGCGTCTGTGCCATCGCGCGCGAGATCTTCTGGGGCGAGATCTTCGGCGAGGATCAGTTTCAACCAATCCAGCACTTCGCTGGTGGATGGTTTCTTCTTTAGGCCTGCGGTGTCGCGAATTTCGAAGAATTGCGTGAGCGCGGTGGTCAAAAGCCGGTCTTTGATGCCGGGGAAGTGTACGCCGACAATGGATTTCAGCGTTTCGATGTCGGGGAACCGGATGTAGTGAAAGAAACACCGGCGCAGGAACGCATCGGGTAGTTCTTTTTCGTTGTTTGACGTGATGATGACCACAGGGCGGTGACGCGCGCGGATGGTTTCGCCGGTTTCGTAGACGTGAAATTCCATCCGGTCGAGTTCTTGCAGGAGATCATTGGGAAATTCGATGTCGGCTTTGTCGATCTCGTCGATCAATAGCACGGTTTTCTGGTCGGCGTCGAATGCCTCCCACAGTTTGCCGCGTTTGATATATGCGCCAATGTCGTGGACCTGTTTTTCGCCCAGTTGGCTGTCGCGCAAACGGCTGACCGCGTCGTATTCATAAAGGCCTTGTTGCGCGCGGGTTGTGGATTTTACGTGCCATTCGATGATTGGCATGTCCAGCGCGGTCGCCACCTGCCGGGCCAGTTCGGTTTTGCCGGTGCCGGGTTCGCCTTTGACCAAAAGCGGTCGTTCCAGAGTGATTGCGGCGTTCACCGCTATGGCCAGATCGTCGGAGGCAATATAGCCGTCGGTGCCTGCAAATTTCATGAACGTTGTGTATCCCGTGTCGGATTTGAGCGTCGAGCCTAACGCGGGCTCAAGATGCGTTCAACACCACCGATCTTGTAGTGACAAGGCGCATTTGATGCGCTAAACGGCGCGCAATGAAGAGCCGGATAACCGAGCTACGCGTAACGAGCGACATAAAGTCCGGAGTATTTTGATAATGATAGCAAAGGGGAACAACGTGAAAGCAGAGGTTTTCCTGCCGGACGATTATCGACCCGCAGAAGATGAACCGTTCATGAATGAGATGCAGACGGAATACTTCCGTCGCAAATTGTTGAACTGGAAAGCAGAGCTGATGGGCGACAGCAAGTCGACCATCGAGGGATTGCAGCACACGTCTCGTAATATTCCTGACATCGCTGATCGCGCGAGTGAAGAAACCGACCGGGCGCTGGAACTGCGCACGCGGGATCGTCAGCGCAAGCTGGTGTCGAAAATCGACGCCGCTCTGCGCCGCATTGATGAGGGCGAATACGGCTATTGCGAAGAAACCGGCGATCCAATTTCGCTGAAGCGTCTGGATGCGCGTCCGATTGCGACAATGAGCCTTGAAGCGCAGGAACGCCACGAGCGTCGCGAGAAAGTTCATCGTGACGATTGAGCGTTAAGCTTTATAGACCAAAAAATGGGCCCGGCAGAAATGTGCGGGCCTATTTTTTATTTATGCCAGTAGGTTGCGATCTTTAGTTCAAGTGGATTTGCGGCGTGCGCGCCCGCTTCGCCCACCGCGACGTCCCGGCAATTGGTCGGCGCGATTTGGGAGTTCTTCGATCAGCGAGCGGCGGGTTTCGTTGGTAAAACGACTCCAGCCTGCGATTTCATCAGCCGTGCGATAACATCCGATGCAAATGCGCGCTTTGGGATGGATCATGCAGATTTTGTTGCACGGGCTTTCGACTTCGTCGCGCGCCCAGATGTCATCACTCACGAATGCGCCTCCATATGCGCCAGACGATCCAGCGCACCTTGGAGGATATACGAGGCCGCAACGTGGTCGATAACCTCTGCGCGACGTTTTCTGGACGTATCCGCCTCTAGGAGCGCGCGTTCAGCGGCGACCGTCGACAGGCGTTCATCCCAATAGGTGATCGGCAAATCGGTCAGTTTTTCGAGATTTCGCGCAAACGCGCGGGTTGATTGGCAGCGCGGACCTTCGGAGCCGTCCATGTTGAGGGGCAGACCGAGCACAAGCCCTGCGATGTCGCGCGCGGTGCAAATCTCAAGAAGTTTGGTCGCATCCAATGTGAACTTCTTGCGCCGAATGGTTTCCAATGGTGTCGCCACGCGGCGAAAGCCATCACTGACGGCGACGCCAATTGTGGTTGTGCCAAAATCAAGCCCGGCAACTGCACGCATTGGGGGCAAGACGCTTGCAAATTCTTCGGCCGTTTCACAGATCATTGGCCGTTCACCGCGCGTCTTCGGGCCGCTTCGATCATGTCGAGCGCGTCGCGGTCGTTGGAAAAGACGGTCTCAGCCTCTGCCGCGATGGCGCTGGCGCGTTCGGCCTGACCCAGAACTCCAAGGGCGGAAATCAGACGCGCCCAGTCTTCGGGCGGGCCGCCTTCGGTGGCGAGACGCTCGCCAAGGCCTGCGACCATGCTCTGGATCATCTCCTGGCGCTCTTCTGGGGACATATCCTGCGCGGCGGCAACGTCTGCGGCTGTTGGGCCGCGCAGTTCCGGAAGTTCGTAGCGTGCACCGGCGGCGGCGGCGACGGCTTCAATCTCAGAGCGAATGACCGGCACCCAAGGCGCATCGGGCGGGCTTTGCTCGAGCAATCGCCGCCACACCGGGAACGCGCGGTCGGGTCGACCGTTTTGCGCTTCGACCAGTCCGAAGTAATACTGGGCTGCCCCCATGTCGGGAGCGTCGGCGAGAATGCCATTGAGCACGGTTTCCGCTTCGGGGGAGACATAGCCTGCGGCCGCAAAAACCATGGTGTCGAGCAGCGTGAGACGGTCAGAGAGCGTGGCGTCAGCGCCTTTGGCGGCAACGAGCTGTTCCTGTGCGGCGCGCGCTTCGGCGTAGCGTCCAAGGCGCGCTTCGTTTTGGGCAAGAAGCGTCAGACCTTCGATGTCGTCGGGGCGCGCGCTGACGGCGGCACGCAGACGTTCCATGAGCGAGAGAAAGTCTTCGGACGCTTCGGGCGCGGCTGGCAAGGCGCTGCGTGCTTCTGATTCAGCTTGGGTCTGCGCGGGGCGATTGGCGCGCATCGTTTCCAGTGTTGCGAGGCGTTCTTTCATCGGGAGGTCGCCATAACCCGGCGCACCAATCCAATTGTAAAGCGCGAAGGTTCCGGCGATCACCGCGGTGCCAATCAGCCCGATTGCTGGCAGGGCAAGACCGTCTGAGGCGGATGATTTTCCGCTTCGTCGCTTGTCTGCTTCGAGCAGCCGGCGCGCGATTTCGGTGCGCACGCTGTCGGCATCCGCCTCGCTCAGAACGCCGCGCGCAAGGTCGCGATCAACTTCGCTGAGTTGATCTTTATAGACGGCGATATCGCTTTCAGCGGCGCTCACAACGCTTTCATCCGCACGTGCTGCGCGCACGGCAGAGACCAGAATCAGGGCCACACAAATCGCGATGGCCGCCGTGAGGAACCAGAACGTCATGGCAGAGACTTAGTGGCTAAAGAGGCGCTTCGAAAGGCATTTCGCGGGGTTGCGACAGTGCGTCATTGCGCGCGTGTCGCGAATTCGCACCGCTGTGCCGCTTGCTGGCTTCACAAACGCTGCAAATTTCCAGAAAAGGAAGGGGAGCCACCATGTTTGGGGATTTTGCGAAATGAGCCGTTATTCCGTCTTTGCCGTCGCCCGCGAGGCGTTTCGCGACCACAAGGGATGGACGCGGGCCTGGGCATCGCCAGAACCAAAGCGCCGCTATGATGCGATCATCATCGGGGCGGGCGGTCACGGGTTGGCGACGGCCTATTATCTGGGCAAAAACCACGGGATCACAAACGTCGCCATTTTGGAAAAAGGCTGGCTTGGTGGGGGGAACACGGGGCGGAATACGACGATCATCCGCTCCAATTACCTGCAGGATCCATCGGCGGCGATTTACGAAAAAGCACGCTCGCTTTACGAAGATTTGAGCCAGGATTTGAACTACAACGTCATGTTCAGCCCGCGCGGCGTGATGATGTTGGCGCAGACCGAGCACGAAATTCGAGGATACAAGCGGACCGCGCATGCGAATGCGCTGCAGGGCGTGAAAACGGAATTCATCGGGCCAGAGCGGGTGAAGCAGCTTTGCCCGATCATGGAAATTCGCGGGCCACGTTATCCGGTTTTGGGCGCGCTTTGGCAGCCGCGCGGCGGCACCGCGCGTCATGATGCCGTGGCTTGGGGATACGCACGCAAATGCTCTGAGATGGGCATGGACGTCATCCAGAAATGCGAAGTGACAGGTGTGCGCTCTGAAGGCGGCAAAGTGGTCGGCGTGTCGACCAGCCGGGGCGACATCGATTGCGACAAGCTCGGTATCGTTGTCGCCGGACATTCGGGTCATGTGGCCGAAATGGCCGGGTTCCGGTTGCCGCTTGAGAGTGTCGCTCTGCAGGCGTTGGTATCAGAACCGATCAAACCGTGCATGGATGTCGTGGTGATGGCGAACACGGTCCACGGCTATATGAGCCAGTCCGACAAGGGCGAAATGGTCATTGGGGGCGGCACCGACGGGTATAACAATTACACCCAGCGCGGCTCGTTCCATCACATAGAGGAAACCGTGCGCGCCTTGGTCGAAACCTTCCCGATCATCTCACGGCTGAAAATGTTGCGCCAGTGGGGCGGGATCGTGGATGTGACCGGGGATCGCTCGCCCATCCTGTCAAAGACGCCCTTGGAGAACTGCTTTATCAACTGTGGCTGGGGCACCGGCGGGTTCAAGGCCATTCCCGGTTCGGGCTGGGGCATGGCAGAGTTGATGGCGCGCGGGCATTCGCCCTTGACGGATGCGTTTGGCTTGGAGCGGTTCCGCGAAGGGCGCTTCATCGACGAAAGCGTTGCAGCCGGGGTGGCGCATTGATGTATTTACCAGCGTCCACCTTTGCCGGGAAAGCTCGACCCGCCGCCTTTGGCGTTGTTGTTCGTACGATCCGGCTTGATCGAAAAACCACGCCAGACGGCGACGAACGCGCCGATCAGAAGAAGCGCGATGGGCAGGATTTGGAAAATCGCTTTCATAAGAAACAGGTAGGAACGGCCTTTTGCGACCGCAAGGCGCAAGCGAAATCTTGCGAATTGTCCGGAACTGGCTTGATGACGCGCGCCGTCGTCATAGATGTGAAGAAAGACGTATTGGTGAGGTCATTATGGAACAAATTCTTAGCCGTCTGCCCGATAGCGATGCGCTGCATCGTCGGCGGGGCGCAATTGCCGGGTTTGTCTCGGGCGTGGCTGTGCCGCTTATGCTTGCCGGGCTCATCATTGTGTCGTTCCGTGGGTACGGCATCACGGAAAGCGCGCCGATCCCCGAGCAGGTTTACACGAACTTCTGAGGGCGTGTCCCTT
>CALLWO010000090.1 GCA_938016355.1 uncultured Boseongicola sp.
GGGTCGAAAGGTCATGTCCGTTCACTCCGGGTCGTTGCATTGGCTAAGAGGTAACGCAAAACGGGCGGAGGAAAACCACCGCCCGCGCACATCAATGGTGTTTGAATGCGCCGAACTAGAGCGCGTTTTCGCCTCGCGCCAGAGCGGCCACGCCCGTGCGCGCCACTTCTTCAAGGCCCAAGGGGCGCATCAGGTCGGCGAATGCGTCGATTTTTTCCGGCGCGCCGGTGATTTCAAAGACAAAGCTTTCCAGCGTCGAATCGACGACATTGGCGCGGAAGATATCGGCCAGACGCAGCGCTTCGACGCGTTTGTCGCCTTTGCCAGAGACTTTGAAGAGGCCGAGCTCGCGTTCGACGCTTGGGCCTTCGACGGTCAGATCGTGCACTTCGTGGACCGGCACGATGCGGCCAAGCTGCGCTTTGATCTGGTCGATGACCGACGGTGTACCTGTGGTGACGATTGTGATGCGCGAGCGGTGGCCGGTGTGGTCAATCTCGGCCACGGTCAGGCTTTCGATGTTATAGCCGCGCCCGGAGAAAAGCCCGATGACGCGGGCCAGAACACCGGCTTCGTTGTCGACGACAACCGCAAGCGTGTGACGCTCGATGGCTTCGGCGTGGGGGTCGCGTAGGTCATAGGCGGAATGGCTCGACGCGCCTTTTTTGATTTTTAGCGGAGACATGTTGTCTTCATCCTTTCGAACAATCTTCGGGGGATCGGGGCAGGGGCTGAACCCCTACACCATCACCGCGCCGCCTTCTTTGATGGCGTCTTTCGTGGAGGCTTTGCCAAGAAGCATTTTGTTGTGCGGCTCGCCCGACGGGATCATCGGGAAGCAGTTTTCATGCTTTTCAACGAGGCAATCAAAGATCACCGGCCCGTCGTGGTTGAGCATTTCCATGATCGCATCATCGAGATCATCCGGGTCAGAGCAAAGAATGCCCTTGGCCCCGAATGCTTCGGCGAGTTTCACGAAATCGGGCAGGGCTTCGGACCACGACTGGCTATAACGTTCGCCGTGCAGCAATTCCTGCCACTGACGCACCATGCCAAGGCGTTCGTTGTTCAAAATGAACTGTTTGACGGGCAGGTTGTATTGCACGGCCGTGCCCATTTCCTGCATGTTCATCAGCCACGAGGCTTCGCCGGCGACGTTGATCACGAGGCCCTCGGGATGCGCCATTTGCACGCCCACGGAAGCCGGGAACCCATAGCCCATCGTCCCAAGGCCACCAGATGTCATCCAGCGGTTTGGATCGTTGAAGTTCAGATATTGCGCGGCCCACATCTGATGCTGGCCCACTTCGGTGGTGATATAGCGATCCGGGTGATCCTTGGTCAGCGCTTCGAGCCGAGAGAGCGCATATTGCGGCAGGATGGTTTTGCCCTTTTGCTCAAAGGCAAGGCAATTGACCGCGCGCCAGTCTTCGATCTGGCTCCACCATTTCTTGAGCGCAGCACTGTTGGTTTTGCGACCGCGCGATTTCCAGATGCGCAGCATGTCTTCGAGCACATGAGCGACGTCGCCGATGATCGGGAAATCGACGTGGATCACCTTGTTGATCGAAGACGGGTCGATGTCGACATGGGCTTTGAGTGAGCGCGGCGAGAAATCCTGCACGCGGCCCGTGATCCGGTCGTCGAACCGCGCGCCGATGTTGATCATCAGGTCGCAGTCGTGCATCGCGAGGTTGGCCTCGTAAAGACCGTGCATCCCGAGCATGCCGAGCCAGTTCTTGCCGTTCGCAGGGTAACAGCCGAGACCCATGAGCGTCGAGGTGATCGGAAAGCCGGTGGCTTCGACCAGTTCGCGCAAAAGCTGGGTTGCAGCCGGACCGGAATTGATCACGCCGCCGCCGGTATAAAAGACGGGCTTTTTGGCGGTTTCCATCGCTTCGACCACGGCTGTGATCATCTCGATGTCGCCTTTGACCTGTGGCTGGTAATGGCTGGTCCGCGCACCCTTGGGTGTAACGTATTGGCCGTTGGCGAACTGCACGTCCTTGGGGATGTCGACCAGCACCGGACCGGGACGGCCCGTTTTGGCAACGTGGAACGCCTGATGGATTGTGTCCGCAAGCTGATCGGTTTCTTTCACAAGCCAGTTGTGCTTCGTGCAGGGACGCGTGATGCCAACGGTGTCGGCTTCCTGAAAGGCGTCGTTGCCAATCATGAAGGTCGGCACCTGACCGGTCAGAACGACGATCGGGATGGAATCCATGAGCGCGTCGGTCAGCCCCGTGACCGCGTTTGTTGCGCCGGGACCGGAAGTTACGAGACACACGCCGACTTTGCCGGTTGCGCGCGCATAGCCTTCGGCGGCATGCACCGCCCCTTGCTCGTGGCGCACAAGGACGTGACGAATGTGGTTTTGCTGAAAGATTTCGTCATAGATCGGTAGCACGGCCCCGCCGGGGTAGCCGAAGACCACGTCAACTCCCTGATCTTTCAGGGCTTCTACAACCATTTTCGCGCCAGTCATCTGCGTCTTGCTCATCGCGCCAATCTCCATACGTCGCGCATAAAAAAGCCCCCGGTTTTTTCCGAGGGCGCATGGGGTACCGTTATGGTGTCCGTTACCGGCCCATGCGCCATTTTCTCACTAGGACGACAATCGATGTCATGTCGGAGGCTCCGTTTTAAGTGCGGTGAGACTAGGCAGGGGGCCTTCGGGCGTCAACAGGGAAATTTGCATTTCTTGCGCAAAAGGGTGCTTTTGTGAAACTTTTTGATCAATCGCCAAGGAACGGTCTTGTTCTCCTTTTCGTTAACGAAACAAAGACTATTGTGCCTGACATGTATACCCAAGACCCGATTGATACCCGGCGACGCCAGTTTCGCACCATCTCTGTAAAGGGCTGGGGCGCGGTAATCTGGCGTGTGGCCCGACGCATATTTCCGGACCAGCTTGGGTTGATCGCGGCGGGTGTGGCTTTTTATGCCTTGCTTGCCGTTTTCCCCGCCATCGCGGCGCTGACGGCTTTGGCGGGTTTGTTCACGGATGCCGGCGCGGTGGTGTTTCAACTGCAGTCATTTACCGAGCTTTTGCCCGATGAGGCCGCGTTGATTTTGCTCAATCAAGCGAACACCGTTGCAAGCTCGTCGAATGAAGGTCTGTCACTGGCGCTTTTCCTTGGTCTTGGCTTTGCGATTTATCTGTCGACGCGCGCAACGACCAGTTTGATCCACGGATTGAACATTGCTTTTCAGGAGGATGAAACACGGGGATTTATCGCGTTCTGGACCAGCGTCATTTTGTTGACAGCCGCGCTGTTGTTCGGCGTCGTGGTTCTTGCGCTGCTGCTCATCGGGTTGCCAGCCGCACTGGCGTTTATTCCTGTGGATCTTGAAACGGAACAGCTTTTGGCGTCATTGCGCTGGATATTGGTGGCCGCCGTGGTGATTGCGGGCATGTCTATTCTCTATCGCTGGGGACCCGCTCACGGGGAGGCGAGTTGGCGATGGCTGACCCCCGGAACGCTTGTTTCCAGCCTGCTTTGGTTCCTTGGGACCATTGGTTTCACGCTCTACGTGGCGAATTTTGGCAACTATAACCAGACCTTTGGCAGTCTTGGTGGGGTGATCATCCTGCTGACGTGGCTGTGGTTGTCGGCCTTCATCGTGCTTTTGGGCGCGCTGTTGGATGCCGAGATTAGCAAGCAGTTGAAAATTGTCAGCCGCGAGAACGCCGCTTAGAGCTGGCCGGTGCCTTGCAAGACGCCGTGTTCCATGGCGTAGCGCGTGAGGCCCGCGGTTGAGCTTATTCCCAGTTTTCGTTTGATGTTCTTGCGGTGTGTTTCGACGGTGTAGATGGAAATTTCCAGCACGTCGGCGACCTCGCGATTGGATTTGCCTTGGGCAAGTTGCAACAGGACGGTTTGTTCGCGAGATGTCAGCGTTTCGCGCCCGTCTGACGTGCGGGGAGCCAGCGACGCGCGCGCGCCGGTGCAAAGATATTCTGTGTCGGCCATGACGCTGTCGATGGCGATTTTGATCTCGTCGGACTGAACGTCTTTGAGGATATAGCCTTTGGCCCCGTGGCTGAGCGCGGCGGCGATATATTCGGGACTGTCGTGCATGGAAAGGATCACGATGCGGGTACCGGGACGTTTTTCGAGGATCATTTCGGTTGCGGAAAGGCCCGTGACCCCGGGCATGTTGAGATCAAGCAGGATCACGTCGGGGTTCAGGTCGTGGACCTGATCCACCGCGTCGCGACCGCCTGAGAGCGTGCCGACAACTTCGAGATCGTCGTAGGTTTCAAGGATGGCTTGGATGCCCTCGGCGACCATGGGATGATCGTCGACGATAAGCACGCGGACGGGATCGGTCATGCGCTTTCCTTTGAGCGGGTGTTCGGGGGCAAGAGATGGCTGAGCGGGACCTGAGCTTCGATCGACGTGCCGGACGATGACGAAAGGATGCGCAAGGTGCCGTCGAGCTGTTCGATACGCTCTTCCATGTTGCGCAACCCCAAGCCGCCACGGGCATCGTCAGGTTGAAAGCCTGCGCCATTGTCAGAGATGCGCAAGGTGGCGCCGGATTTGTGGCCGAAGACGCGGACTTTGACCTGACTAGCGTTCGAGTGGCGTTCGATATTAGTGAGCGCTTCCTGCGCGATGCGAAAGAGCGCGGTTTTGGCGTCGTCATCAAGGCGGTTGCGAAAGACCACGGTTTCAAGTTCGGCGGTGATGCCGGTGCGGTCGGTAAATTCGTCTGTCAGCGTTTGAAGGGCAGGGCCAAGGCCCAGATCATCGAGCGTGCCGGGGCGCAGGTCGCGGCTGATGCGCCGAACCTCCTGAATGGCGGTGTTGAGGCTATCGACGCCCTTGGCGAGGCTTTCACCAGCGCGGCCATCGCCCTTGGTGATCCGGCGTTTGGTCAGGTCGAGCGCATAGCGCGCGCTGACGAGGATTTGGCTGATCCCGTCGTGAAGTTCGCGCGCGACCCGCCCGCGTTCTTCTTCTTGGGTGTCGATGACGCGTTGCGTGAGGCGTTTCAGGGCGGCATCCGCCACGGACCGGTCGCGGATATTGATCCAGAGCCCGGAGACAAAGACCAACAGGAGCGCGGCCGCCGTGATCGCGCCGATATAGAGGAATGTATTGCGCACGCGTTCTTCGACACCAGCGCGCGCGGCGGCCACATTGGCGCGGATGTCGTCGATGAAAATGCCGGTGCCAAGCGCCCATCGCCAGTCCTGAAGCCCGATCACAAAGGTGACCATTTCGGCTTGCTCTCCGGTGGTGGGTTTCCACCACAAATGGCTGTGATAGCCGCCGCCAGAGCGCGCGATGCGGATGAATTCGGAGGTGATCGGGGTGCCTTCGGCGTCTTCCAGGCCGATCCAGTTTTCATTGATCAGCTGGGTCTGGCGCGGGGCGACAAGGTTGGTGCCGTCATAATCAAAGACGAAGAAGTAGCCGTCCTGCCCATAGATCATGGCCGCGAGCGTTTGCATGACTTCGCGCTTGGCGTCTTCGTCATCAGGGGCGGCAATGCCGTAACGCGCGCCAATCGCGGTGCGGGCAATCGAGATATAGTTGCGCAGCTCGTCTTTCTTGGCTTCGAGCAATTGCGCTTCGAGTGCGGCGATCTCGCGTTCGGCGGTGCTTCGGGATTGGAAGGTCACCAATGTGGCAAGCGCGGCCATGGCCAGCAACAAAGGCACCGCTGCCAGCAGAAAGAATTTCCGGCGGTAGCGGCGGGTCTGATGGCTGTTTGTATCGCTTGGTACGCGGTCCATTTCCCATTCCCTTAACACGACGAATCGCAGTTTGTCGGGCGAACGACAAGCATCTGGTGCCAAAAGATTGCGCTAACACGCCAAAGTATGCACGGCATATGAGCATTCGTCACTGATACTGGGTATTTTACTTTACCAAAGTTGACGCTACCTTCTCGCACACTTGCAACGATCCGTTCGTGAAAACGGACAATCTTGAATGGGAGGAAATAACCACATGGATCGTCGTTCATTTCTAAAGAACACGGCACTTGGCGGCACGGCCGCTGCTGCGACAACTGCTCTTGCTGCTCCGGCATATGCTCAGGGTAAGCGGACACTCACAATGGTGACATCTTGGGGCCGTGGCCTTGCGGGTGTTTTTGATGCGGCACAAAAGACGGCCGACAACATCACTGCAATCACAGACGGTCAGCTGACCATCGAAGTGAAAGCTGCCGGTGAACTTGTTGGTGCGTTTGAAGTTTTTGACGCTGTGACCGCTGGTCAGGCTGATATGTATCACGCGGCTGACTACTACTTCATCAACCAGCATCCTGCGTTTGCCTTCTTCACAGGCGTGCCATTCGGTATGACTGCGACAGAGCTGAACAACTGGTATTACCATGGCAACGGCATGGCGATGCACGACAAGCTGGGTGAAATCTTTGGTCTGAAATCGTTCCTGGCCGGTAACACCGGTACACAGGCCGGCGGTTGGTTCCGCAAGGAAATCACAGGCCCAGGCGACTTCAACGGTCTGAAGTTCCGTATGCCAGGTCTTGGCGGTCGTGTTCTTGGGAACATGGGTGCATCGATCCAGAACCTTCCGGGTGCAGAAGTGTATCAGGCGCTTGCGTCGGGTGCGATTGATGGCACCGAGTGGATTGGTCCATGGGCTGATGAAAAAGCCGGTTTCCAGGAAATCACCAAGTTCTACTACACTGCGGGTATGCACGAGCCAGCAGCGGGTCTGTCAGCGGCGATGAACCGCGAAGTCTATGACAGCTTGTCGCCAGCACATCAGGCCGCGTTCGAAGTGTCCGCTGGACATGCGAACGTCTGGAACCTGAGCCAGTATCTCAACAACAACGGTGCAGCGCTTGAGCGTCTGAAAGCCGGTGGTGTTCAAGTTCTGGAATTCCCAGACAGCGTTTGGGATGCGATGTTTGAATCCTCGAAAGCCGTTTACGCGGAATTCATGGGCGACGAAATCTTCAAGGAAATCAATG
>CALLWO010000091.1 GCA_938016355.1 uncultured Boseongicola sp.
GTCAAAACCGAAACCGCCACAGGCAAGGTCAGATCCGCGCCCGCCAGCGTTCCGTCTTCCAAGGTAAGTCGACCGTCATGGCGCCGAACCACGCGGCCGTTCAAGTCGAATGCCTGTATGTCCGAGCCTACGGTCGCCATAGAATCCGAAACCAGAAAAACCCGCCCCGCCGAAGCCTTTGCCGCAAGTGCGGCCCGCATCGTCGCCGCATGCACATGGATATTATCGGCGATCAAACCCGCATAGGTATCGCCGGCTTGTAAGGTTGCTCCAACCAGGCCCGGTTCGCGATTTCCCATTTGACTCATGGCGTTAAACAAATGCGTGACGCAGCGCGCGCCTGCCCCGAACGCGGCCATGGCGGTCTCAAAGCCACAATCGGAATGGCCCAGCGAAACGACGATGCTAGCTTTCGACAACCGGTTGATCTGCGCGTTTGACACGTTTTCCGGGGCCACCGTCACCATGACATTCGGGATGCGCGCGGCAACTTTGATCAGAAACGCTTCGTCGTCATCCGTCATCGCCCGGATCAGCGCCGGGTCATGCGCCCCTTTGCGCGCAATCGACAGATGCGGCCCCTCCAGATGAATACCAATGATCCCTGGAATGCCGTCTGACATCGCCGCTTCAACCGCCTCCACCGCCGCCATCGTTTTGGCCGGGGTATCGGTGATCAGCGTCGGTAAAATCGCGCGTGTCCCCGTCGTTGCATGAGCCTCTGCAATCTGCGCGAGACACTGCGGCGTCGGGTCGTCGTTGAACATCACGCCACCGCCACCGTTGACCTGCAAATCGACAAAACCGGGCAACAAAACACCGCCATCGAGCGTCGAACGCACAATCCCCTCGGGCACGTCATCCGCGCCCACGATCCCTTGAAACACGCCGTCCACCACGAGCACAGCCTTGCCCTCAATCAGGCGCTGCCCGTCAAATACACGCGATCCGAAATAGGCCCGTCCGCTCATACGGTTTCCGTCACTTTCTTAAGATGGCGTGGCTCGTCGGGATTGATCCCGCGCGATCGCGCAAATTTCTCGACAAAAGCGTAAAACGAAACGATCAGCGAAATGGGATCCGTAAGCGCGTGGCCTGTCCGAACCGTTGGCAAACAAGACGCCATCGCACCTTTGTTTGACGTCACAAAGACCGACGCTCCCTTGGCCGCCACCGCATCGGACACTTCAACAAGCAACTTTTCCGCAGCATCTGCGGACGTCAGTGCAAGAATTGGAAATCCGCGCTCAACGATGGAAACAGGCCCATGCAGCACCTCGGCGGAGGAATAAGATTCCGCGTGAATCTGACAGGTCTCCTTGAACTTAAGCGCCGCCTCGTTCGAAATGGCAAACGTGGGGCCACGGCCAAGGCAAAACACCGAAGACTGCTTGCCTATTCCTGCCTCCAGCGCGCTCCAATCAAGTTGCGCAGCCGCGCCAAGTTGGGCGGGCAACTTGCGGATCGCCGCAAGCAACGCGTCGTCCCTTTGCCATTCCGCCAAAAGCCAGATCGCCGACACGACCGATGTCACAAACGTCTTCGTCGCCGCCACACTCAACTCCGCGCCCGCGTGCAAGTTCAATGTATGTGCACTCTCGCACGCCAAATCGCTGTCAGAGTGGTTGGTCAGCGCGAAAGTAAGCGCGCCGTTCATTCGGGCCATTTTGACCATCTGAACGATATCCGGGCTTTTCCCAGACTGCGAAACGCCAAGGCACGCACTGCCCTGCAATTGCAACGAACGCCCGAAAACCGACGCCACCGAAGGACCAACCGAGGCGACCGGCACGCCCGCCATCAACTCACTGGCATATTTAAAATACGTCGCCGCATGATCCGAAGACCCACGCGCAACAGACACCATAAAAGCTGGTGAGAGCTCCCGCAAAGCCGACGCCGCGTCGCTTATTTCGGCCTGATTATTGGTCAGCAGGTTTTCAACCGCATCAGGTATCTCAAGAATTTCGCGGCGCATATGTGTTTGATTAGACATGATTAATCCTTCGACAATCGAAGTTCGGCGATGAAGTTATATGCATCACCTCGATAAAGAGATTGCGTAAATTCCACGACACGCCCGCCTTCCAGATAGGACATCCGTTCGATCCGAAGCCCCGCGTCGCCATCAGGAACATCCAGCAATTCGGCATCCATCGCTGACAAATTGATCGCGGAAATGGATTGAAGCGCGCGCACGGGACGGTGCCCATATTTCTCAAGCACCTCGTAAAGCGACGTCTCAACTTCCAACGGATTTGGTAAGATTTCGGTCGACAAAGACGCCCGTTCAATCGCCATCGGCTCCCCATCGGCAAGGCGAAGCCGCGCAATGCGCGCCACCGAATCTTCGGACGAAAGCCCAAGCGACGTCATTTCTGTTGGCGACGGCATGAACAACCCACGCTCAAGCCACCGCGAAGACGACGTCTTCCCGCGTCGCGTCATATCTTCGGAAAACGACGTCAGTCGTGAAAGCTTCTGCTCAATCCGCGCAGGCTTGGAGGAAATGAACGACCCCGACCCCTGCTTTTGCACAATCGTCCCATCATCCGCCAGCGATTGGATCGCCTTGCGCACAGTGACGCGTGAAAATTCTGTGATGGTCGCAATTTCGCGCTCCGGCGGCAGCGGACTGCCCGGCGCAAGCACGCCTTGCGCGACACCATCGCTCAATCTCTGGCGCAGCTGAACATACCGCGGGCCTCCATCGGGGCGAAACCAATCTGAAGGTTCTAGAAATTCAGCGACGCTCATGCGAGGGCTTCCAATTCTTTTATATTGCGCCGCGCCAAAAGCCGCGCGCCATCCAGTGCGCTCCCATTGGCGGGCCGAATGTGATCCCGAAATCGGCTGTCCAGATAGGGAAGATATGACGTTCCAAGACCGCCAACCACGCAAATCGGATTACCGTCGCCGGCACCTACCGTTTCCAGACATTGGTTAAAATAAGCGCCTGCTTTTCGCATCAAAGCCAAACCATTCACGTCCCCGGCAAGTGCCGCTTGCGTCACCAACGGCGCAAATCGACCAAAATCAACGGGGCGCGCCGCTTTGGCAAATCCCACTATCTCGATCGGGGCATCTCCAAACTTCGCAAGAAGTGAGGTCGTCAATTTGCTTTCTGCCGCCAACCCGTCACAGGCAAGCAGCGTGACCGTCAACGCTTCGCGACCCAACCAAGCCCCTGACCCCTGATCCCCCAAGGCAAGGCCCCAGCCGCCGACAAACCTCGCCGCGCCCGCGCGAACCGCTCCGACAAACGAACCCGTCCCAACGGACAAGGCCACCCCGTCGCCATCGCCCACCGCTCCGACAATCGTCGTCAGCCGGTCATCCGATGCGCTACAGGCGTCAAACGGCATACGACCGACAACCGCAGCTTCGTCCTCTGGCGAAAGAACGCCGGCCAGACCCACATGCATCGCGCAACGCGCACCTGCGCGATCCAGCCCCGCCATAGCTTCCGCACTTTCAACTGCGACCAAAACATTCCTTATTGCCAAATCCGGGTCCGAGGCAAAATTCGCCGGACCGCCCACATAAGAAGCCAGCACCCGCCCGTCGCCACGTGAAATCTCCACACGACACGACGATCCGCCACCATCAACAGCATAGATAAGGTATGATTTGGTTTTATCCATAAGATACCTTTACAATACCTTTTCTCAAATGAAAAGCCGAAAAATGTAAAATTTTCCAACCTTTGGGGTCAATTTAACAAATTGGTAGACAAAAGGTATTATTTAGGTATTGTTGTGGAAATCGCTGGAGAATCAACCTTGCACACAACAACCCTCAATAAGAAGCCGATCGACCTCTTGGGTCGACGCGAGGCGTTGCAGGCGATGGTCAGCTCTCACGAGGCCGCTGTGCGCGCTGTCTCTCGCGCGCTTCCGGCCATCGACGCCGCCGCTGCACTCGTGGCCAAGGCGTTAAGCGGAAATGCGACGCTTCACTATGTAGCGGCAGGAAGCTCGGGTCTAATGGCGCTGTCTGACGCGTCCGAATTGCCCGGTACGTTCGGCACGGACCCGAGCCAAATCAACATCGTCATGGCTGGCGGCGTGCCAACGGATGGCATCATGCCGGGCGACACCGAAGACGACGAAGCCACCGCACGCACCGCCGCGGACCAAGCCCAAAGCGGTGACGTCGCCATTGTCATTTCGGCCAGCGGCACCACGCCTTTTGCGATCTCATTCGCGACCCGCGCTGCGGCAAACGGCGTGAAAATCATCGCAATCGCAAACGCGCCTGACACACCGCTTCTGGCACTCGGTGACGTCGCCGTTTCAATTCCAACCGATGCCGAGGTCGTCGCAGGCTCAACCCGCCTTGGCGCAGGCACCGCCCAAAAAGTCGCCCTCAACATGATCTCGACCCAGGCGGGCATCCTCATGGGCCATGTCCACGACGGTCTTATGGTGAACCTGAAACCTGACAACATTAAATTGCGCAAACGCGCCGCCGCGATTGTCACAGAGATTTCCGGCGCCAGCGAAGCCCAGGCCACAGACGCGCTTGCGGCCTGCAACTACGACACGAAACAAGCGGTGCTTGTCGCACTTGGCACCGCCCCAGACGAGGCAAAATCGATTTTGCTTCGTCACGACGGGCACCTGCGACCAACCATTACGTCACTGAAATCAAAAGACTAAATTGAAACCAAGGGAGATCCCAATGAAAACCTCAACCACAACCGGCGCGTTGCTTGTCACAACGTTTCTAGCCGCATCTGCGGCGATGGCGCAGGACGCTGAGCTGATTATCGAAAGCTGGCGCAACGATGATCTGACCATCTGGCAGAACAAAATCATCCCGGCCTTCGAAGCTGAACACCCCGGCATCAAAGTCAAATTCACGCCGTCGGCGCCTGCGGAATACAACGCGGTTCTGAACTCCAAACTCGATGCAGGGTCTGCTGGCGACATCATCACCTGCCGCCCGTTTGATGCTTCGCTCGCGCTTTACGATGCCGGTCACCTTGCTGATCTCAGCGACATCGACGGCATGTCCAACTTCTCCAGCGTTGCGAAATCAGGCTGGTCGACCGACGACGGAAGCGCCACATATTGTGTGCCAATGGCCTCCGTTATTCATGGCTTCATCTATAACAAAGATGCGTTTGATGAGCTTGGCCTTTCCGTTCCCGAAACCGAAGCTGAGTTCTTTGCAGCCCTCGACGCGATCAAAGCCGACGGCAACTACATTCCGATGGCCATGGGCACGAACGACCAGTGGGAAGCGGCCACAATGGGCTACAACAACATTGGCCCGAACTATTGGAAAGGCGAGGAAGGCCGGAATGCGCTGATCGCAGGCGAGCAAAAGCTCACCGACGAAGCATGGGTCGCGCCCTATCGCCAGATGGCAAAATGGGGTGATTATCTCGGTGACGGCTACGAAGCCCAAACATATCCCGACAGCCAGAACATCTTCACGCTTGGCCGCGCGGCGATCTATCCTGCGGGTTCGTGGGAAATTTCCGGCTTCAATGCACAGGCTGATTTCGCAATGGGCGCGTTTAACCCACCCGTTCAGAACGCGGGCGACACATGCTACATTTCGGATCACACCGACATTGGCATCGGCATGAACGCCGCGACCTCCAATCCAGAGGCCGCAAAAACGTTCCTCAACTGGGTTGCATCGTCTGAATTCTCGAACATCTTCGCCAACGAACTGCCGGGCTTCTTCCCGCTTTCGAACGCGGCTGTTGAGCTTCAGGATCCGCTCGCACAAGAGTTCATCTCATGGCGCGCGAAATGCGAAAGCTCGATCCGTTCGACATACCAAATTCTGTCGCGCGGCACGCCAAACCTCGAGAACGAAACCTGGAACGCATCCGTTGCTGTGATCAAAGGCGCCGAAAGCCCCGAGGACGCAGGCAAGCGCCTTCAGGACGGCTTGGCCAGCTGGTACGCACCACACCAGTAAGTTCTTAAAATCAAACCACTTCCTCTGGGCGAAACCTTTGCCCAGAGGACCTGACACACCCACCCATTTCTCAGGAGACGACCAATGGCGACGCCTTCAAAAAGCGGCTTCAAATGGCACATCGTTGTGTTCCTTGCACCGGCCGTGATCGTCTATACCGCCGTGATGATTTACCCGTTGTTCGCAACGCTTCGCCTCTCTTTTTATTCCGAGGTCGAACAGGAACGCATCTGGGTGGGGCTGCAAAATTTCGCGACGCTCTTCGGCGACGCAATCTGGTCCGAACAGTTCTGGAACGCGCTAGGCAACAACGCTTGGTTCTTCCTTATTCACATGCTCGTCCAGAACCCGATCGGCATCGCCCTTGCCGCCATTCTGTCATCGCCAAAACTCAGATTCTCGGCCTTCTACCGCTCCGCGATCTTCATTCCCACGATCCTCTCTTTCGTGATCGTCGGTTTCGCGTGGAAGCTGATCCTCTCGCCAATCTGGGGTATCGCACCCGATATGCTCGACGCAATTGGTCTGAAATTTCTCTACCAGCCCTGGCTCGGCAAAGAGGAATACGCGCTAACCACATTAAGCCTTGTGTCCGTCTGGCAGTTTGTCGGCATCCCGATGATGCTCATCTACGCCGCCCTCCTGTCGATCCCCGACGAAATTCTCGAAGCGGGCGAATGCGACGGGATCACCGGACTGTCGGCCTTCTTCAAAATCAAACTGCCGCTGATCCTGCCCTCCATCGGCATTATCTCGGTGCTGACGTTCGTGGCAAACTTCAACGCGTTCGATCTGATCTATGCCGCGCAAGGCGCGCTCGCCGGGCCGGACTTCTCGACCGACATCTTGGGCACGTTCATGTACCGCACGTTCTTTGGATTTCAGCTCCAGCTGGGCGACCCCCACATGGGCTCAACCATCGCCAGCGCGATGTTCGGCATCATTCTGATTGGTGTCTGCATCTACCTGTTCGGCATCCAGCGCCGCTTGCGCAACTACCAGTTCTGAGGGGGCAAAGAGATGTCATCAACACGCCGCACGTCCGGAACCACAATCGCCGCGCACGCCATTCTGATCACCTATACGCTGATCGCGCTGTTCCCGGTTTTTGTCATTCTGATCAATAGCTTCAAGAGCCGTAAAGCGATCTTTCGCGAGCCCCTAGCCCTGCCCAACGCCGAAACTTTCTCGATGATCGGTTATGAAACCGTCTTCAATCAGGGCGACTTCTTCCAGTATTTCCAGAACTCCATGATCGTCACCGTCGTGTCGCTCACCCTGATCCTCTTGTTCGGCGCAATGGCGGCATTCGCGCTCGCCGAATATCGCTTCAAGGGCAACACGCTGATGGGCCTCTACCTTGCACTTGGCATCATGATCCCAATCCGCATCGGCACCGTCGCCATTCTCGAGATGATGGTCTCAACCGGCCTTGTGAACACATTGACCGCGCTCATTCTGGTCTACACCGCCCAAGGTCTCCCGCTTGCGGTCTTCATCCTCAGCGAATTCATGAAAGGCGTGTCAGACGACCTCAAAAACGCAGGGCGCATCGACGGGCTGAGCGAATACAAAATCTTCTTCCGCCTCGTACTTCCGCTTGTGCGCCCGGCGATGGCCACGGTCGCCGTCTTCAATATGATCCCGATATGGAACGATCTCTGGTTCCCGCTGATCCTTGCGCCCGCCGAAGAGGTTAAAACCCTCACGCTCGGCAGCCAGGTGTTCATCGGACAATTCGTAACCGATTGGAACGCGGTGCTTTCCGCCCTTTCCATGGCCATCCTGCCGGTGATGATCCTTTACGTCATCTTCTCGCGTCAACTGATCCGCGGCATCACATCAGGAGCCGTCAAATGAAGGTGCTCATCGCAGGGCTTGGCAACATGGGCAAAAGCCACGCGCTTGCCCATCACGCCCATCCCGACAGCACAATCGTCGGCCTCGTCAATCGTTCAAGCGTTGATCTCACCGACGCGCTGTCCGACTATCCGTTTTACACAAACTTCGACGACGCACTCGGCGAAACAAATCCCGATCTCGTCGTCGTCGCGACCTACACCGACACCCACGCGGATTACGCGATCAAAGCGATGGAGGCCGGGGCGCATGTCTTTGTCGAAAAGCCGCTTGCGGGAAACGTCAAAGACGCCCGTCGCGTCGTCGATACCGCGACCCGCCTGAACCGCAAACTCGGGGTCGGCTATATCCTAAGGCACCACCCAAGCTGGGTCCGCCTGATCAAAGAAGCCCGCGACTTGGGCGGCCCCTATGTCTTCCGCCTCAACCTCAACCAGCAATCAACCGGCGAAACCTGGGACACGCACAAGGCCCTGATGGAAACCACGTCACCCCTCGTGGATTGCGGCGTGCATTACGTCGATGTCATGTGCCAGATCACCGACGCCAAGCCCAAACGCGTGCATGGCATGGGTCTGCGCCTGTCCGACGAAATTGCCGAAGACATGTACAATTACGGTCAGTTTCAGGTGATCTTCGACGATGGATCCGCTGGCTGGTACGAAGCCGGTTGGGGCCCAATGATGTCCGAAACCGCGTTCTTCGTCAAAGACGTGGTCAGCCCGAACGGCGCCGTGTCCATCACTGATGGCAACAAAGGCGCGTCCGACGATGTTGACGGCCACACCAAAGTGGGTGGCCTTCTGGTGCATCGCCCGGGCAACGATCAACTGATCGACCTGCCCGACGAACCCGGCCATCAGGAACTCTGCGACGCCGAACAAGCATGGATCGTGGATGCCATTCAAAACAACACTGACCTCACGCGCCATATGGATGACGCGGTGCAATCCCTTCGCATATGCCTCGCCGCGGATGAAAGCATCCGCACAGGCAAACCCATTGATCTTGGAGAACCGACATGACCGCCCTCAAGCTGGAAAACGTCAATAAATCCTTTGGCTCTGTCCATGTCCTCAAGGACATCAACCTCACCGTTGAAGACGGCGAATTTGTCGTCTTTGTCGGCCCATCGGGCTGCGGCAAATCCACCTTGCTCCGCGTGATCGCAGGGCTCGAAGACGCCACCAGCGGCACAGTCGCCATTGGCGGTGACGTGGTCAACGCGGTGCCACCGGCCAAACGCGGCATCGCCATGGTTTTCCAGTCCTACGCGCTTTATCCGCACCTGAGCGTCAAAGACAATATGGGGCTCGGCCTCAAGCAAGAAGGCAAATCCAATGCAGTCGTCGACGAGCGTGTTTCAAAAGCAAGTGCGATGCTCGATCTCGACAACTATCTGACGCGCCGCCCGGCGGAATTGTCCGGCGGCCAGCGTCAACGCGTTGCCATCGGGCGCGCCATTGTCCGCGACCCCAAGCTCTTCCTCTTCGACGAACCCCTTTCCAACCTCGACGCTGCATTGCGCATGAACACGCGCGTCGAAATTGCAGCCCTTCACCGCACGCTCTCAGCCTCGATGATCTATGTCACTCACGACCAGATCGAAGCGATGACGCTGGCCGACAAAATCGTCGTCCTGCGCGATGGTCGCGTCGAACAGGTCGGCAGCCCGATGGAGCTTTATAACAACCCCGCCAACCAATTCGTCGCGGGCTTCCTCGGCTCCCCTTCTATGAATTTCCTGTCCCAATCCGTCACCGGGCTCGAGAACGGCACGACCCTTGGCATCCGCCCCGAACATCTTCGCTTTGACGCAAATGGCCAGATCAGCGGTCAGGTCACCCATGTCGAACGTTTGGGCGGCGACACGAACCTCCTTGTGAAGACCGACGCGGACGAGGTTCTGACCGTGCGCCTCTTTGGTCAGGATCCAACCGAGGTCGGCGACGACGTGCGACTGTCTTATGAAAATGCAAACGCGTTTTTCTTTGACCAGAACGGGCAACGCGCTTTGCCGCGCGCAGCCTAAGGCGACTAAACTGGCTTGGCCGCGATTGCTTGCCCCGCGGCCACGCCCGACGACCATGCCCATTGAAAATTATACCCGCCAAGCCAGCCCGTCACGTCAACCGCCTCACCGATAAAATATAGCCCCGGCACATCGCGCGCTTCCATCGTTTTTGATGAAAGTGCCGCCGTATCAATGCCCCCAGCCGTGACCTCCGCCTTGGCATATCCTTCTGTTCCGGTTGGATAAAACGTCAACGCTTCCAATCCTTCTGCAACAGCCTCCAGCCTTGCATCAGGCACATTCCCAAGCTCGGTCTCAAGGTTGATCCGCGCCGCCAGCGCATCTGCAAGCCGGTTCGGCAAATGAACCGCCAGCACAGCTTTCAGATGCGCGCGCGGCGTTGCCTTCTTGGCGTTTTTCAATCGTTCCAACGCGAGCTCCAGAACTCTCAGATGCACCGCCTCACCCGGCTTCCAATAGGACGACACTTGCAAAATGGCAGGCCCTGACATCCCCCGATGGGTGAACAGCGATGCCTCCTCAAACGACACGTCTCCCACGCGCGCGCACGACGGAAAGGCGACGCCCGTGATCTCCTTAAAATCCGCGTCGCCCTCGCCCAATGTAAAAGGCACCAGCGCCGGGCGCGGCGCCACCACGTTCAGCCCAAACTGCTCCGCAATGTCATAAGCCCGTCCCGTCGCCCCCATCTTCGGGATCGACGGCCCGCCGGTCGCGACAACGAGGTTCCGGGCCGATGCTCCCGCCACATGATACAGACCATCGCTGTGGGACACGTCACCAATCTCGCGCGACAAGGCCACGTCCACCCGACCCTTCGCGCACTCGTCCAACAACATCGCCACAATCTGGCGCGCCGATTGATCGCAAAACAACTGCCCCAGCGTTTTCTCGTGCCACTTGATCCCATAAGCCTCAACAAGCGCGAGAAAATCCCACTGCGTGTACCGGCTCAAAGCCGACTTCGCGAAATGCGGATTCTCGGAAATAAAGCACTCGGGCGCGCAACCCATATTGGTGAAATTGCAGCGCCCACCCCCGGAAATACGGATCTTTTCACCGGCAGCTTTCGCATGATCAATCACAACGACATGTCGCCCGCGTTGCGCTGCTTCGATCCCACAGAAAAGTCCTGCGGCTCCTGCTCCTAGTATGACAACATCAACGTTCATGGGTTTGGCTTAGCTTCGCACCTGTCTGACAACAAGCAGCGATTTTTGACTTGAAGTGCGCGCGATGGGGTATTAGATCAGGCATCGGTATTGGGATGTGGCCTAGCGGTAGGGCAACTGTTTT
>CALLWO010000092.1 GCA_938016355.1 uncultured Boseongicola sp.
GAACCGTTTTAGGCCAAGTTCGCGCAAAAGCCGGAGGGGTTGGCGCATGTGGACGGCCCATGTCATTGCATAGCCTTTGATCCAGCGCGAGCGTTGGCGCACCCATGTCGGCACGGTGGCGGTGGCCTCTTCCATGGTGACGCTTGCCACGAATTCTGTGCGGAACCCACGGCGCGCCAGTCGGATGCCGAGGTCGGCGTCCTCGGTCACGTTATGCGCATCCCAACGTCCGATTTTCTCCAACACATTGCGACGGATGAACATGGTCGTGCCGCCCAACGGAATGGCGAATCCCAGTCTCACGAGGCCCGGAAGCACAAGGCGGAACCACGTTGCGTAATCAATTGTAAAGCAGCGGGTGAGCCAGCTTTGTTCGGTGTTGTAGAAATCGAGAACGCCTTGAAGACAGGCGACATCCGGTGAGGCATTGGCAAACGCCTCGGCAACTCGGCGCAATTGGTCGGGGGCGGGCGCGTCTTCTGCATCGTAAATGCCGACGATCTCTCCATCGGTGAAATCAAGCGCGTAATTCATGGCCCGCGGCTTGGTACGCAAAGGTCCCGGTGGAACTTCGACGACGCGCATCCAAGGGGGAAGCGCGGTGGATTGGAGCGTTGCAGCTGTCGTAATGTCGCCTGCTTCGAGGATCAGCAGAACGTCAAGACGGTCGCGTGGATAGTCGAGCCGTTCTAAGCGTTTGACCAGCCGTGAGGCGATATCGCGTTCGCGTAAAAGCGGCACAAGCACCGAGATCTTGGGCAGTTGAGCGTCAGGGATGGTTTGCGTGCGGTGCGAGCGCCAGTTGCGCCCCAAGCGCCGCGCCTGACGCAACTGCACGAGCGCGCCCATCGATCGCAGGAGCGTGACGGACGCCAGTGTTATTGCTGCCCATGCTGTCAAAAGGATGGTTGCTGCGCGTGGGTATAGCAGGATCAATGCGGCAATCGCCAAAACAAGGGTCAGAAGGACAATTGCAGATCGGATCGGAGACCAACCCCGACAGCTTTCCCGGGTTTGGGTGCGGGTATGCGCGCGATAAGCAAGTTGTGGGCCGCGCGGTGCAATGATCGCACGTCGTATGGCGGCTGCGGACATGGCGACATGAGCAATCGGCCCCCAGCGGCCTTCCAATTGGGCGCGGTGGGTCTGGAAATGTTCAAAGCTTGGAGCGCCGATCAATGTCACGGCGCCGGCGCGTTTCAGAGGGGCGATGGCTTCGCGCAAACAAAACTCAGGCGTGATTTCGTCGATGAGCCGAGCATCCGCGCCAGCTTTTGCATCTATCCCTGAAGCATTGAAATTCGCTTGATCAGAGGCTGCGCGCGTCTGGAGGTATCTGGTTCTGAGAACGTTCTTCAATCGGGCACCCGGCATCACGTGGATTGCCGGATACGCTAGACATTCTCAGTTAATGGCCAGTTAAAGTCAGACGGCGACGGCAGCGCGGGCTTTCATGGCAGCTGCAAAACGCTCGAACAGGTAGTAGCTGTCCTGAGGTCCCGGGCTGGCTTCGGGGTGGTATTGCACGGAAAAGACCGGGCGATCTGTCATGCGAATACCGCAGTTCGATCCGTCAAAGAGCGACACGTGGGTTTCCTTGACGCCCGCAGGGAGCGTTTGGCTGTCCACAGTGAAGCCATGGTTCATCGAGGTGATTTCAACTTTGCCGGTTTCCATGTCCTTCACGGGATGGTTTGCGCCGTGATGCCCGTGGTTCATCTTAACTGTTTTCGCTCCAAGGGCGAGGGCAAGCATCTGATGGCCAAGGCAAATCCCAAAAACCGGAACGTCCGACGCGTCGAGCACGCCTTTGATCATCGGCACGGCATATTCGCCGGTTGCTGCCGGATCACCGGGGCCGTTGGAGAGAAAAACGCCGTCTGGGTTCAGGGCAAGCACGTCTTCTGCTGTCGCCGTGGCCGGAAGCACCGTGACGTCGCATCCTGCACTGGCAAGGCACCGCAGGATGTTGCGTTTCGCGCCATAGTCGATGGCAACCACTTTGTGGACCGGCGCGTCCTGGCGAACATAGCCCTCGGGCCAGGCCCACCGCATCTCGTCCCAGCGATAGGATTGCGTGCAGGTAACCTCTTTTGCGAGATCAAGCCCAACCAGGCCCGAGAACGCGCGGGCGGCTTTGACCAACGCTTCGATATCAAAGTTGCCTTCAGGGTCGTGGGCGAGTGCCACGTGAGGTGACCCTTGCTGGCGAATGGCGCGGGTGAGGCGCCGTGTGTCGATGCCACCGATCCCAACCCGTCCGCGCCGCGCAAGCCATGGTGACAATTCATCAGTTGCGCGCCAGTTGGACGGTTCTGTTGGGTCCCATTTCACTACAAGTCCGTCCGCGACGGGATCCGCCGTTTCGTCGTCTTCGTCATTGACGCCCGTGTTGCCGATGTGAGGGAAAGTAAATGTCACGATCTGTCCCGCGTAAGAGGGGTCAGTCATAATCTCCTGATACCCGGTCATGGCTGTATTGAAGCAAAGCTCGGCCACTTTCTGACCGGTTGCGCCGAAGCCGTTACCATAGAAAATGGTGCCATCTGCCAAGGCAAGGCACGCGGTTGGACGTTTTGCGGCTTCTTGCATGGGAGCATCCTTTTATCTGGTAAACGGATGAGGGTGTATGCGGATCACGCCGTGGGGTCAAGAGAAGCGCGTTTTTTCCTTCTTGTTGTTTTTCAATATCTTAGGCTTTGCGCTGCCTGTTGCTGACCTGCGCGGCTTTGTATAGTGTTCGGGGTCTCTGAAGCATGGGGATGAGGCAGAGATGGATCTGCGTGGTCAAATAAGCGCGGCGTTGAAAGACGCAATGAAACAGAAAGACACCGAGCGGCTCTCGACGCTTCGGCTGATCAATGCTGCGATCAAGGATCGTGACATTGCCAAGCGCGGCGAGGGGGGCGACAGCGACGAAGGTGTTGGCGATCCCGATATCCTGACGATCCTTGGCAAGATGGTGAAGCAACGCCAGGAAAGCGCACGCGCCTATGAAGAGGGCGCGCGTCTTGAGCTTGCCGAAAAAGAGCTTTCAGAGATCAAGATCATCGAGACGTTTCTGCCCCGGCAACTGGACGAGGACGAAACGAACGCCGCCATCGACAAGGCCATCACGTCGAGCGGTGCAAGTTCGATCCGCGATATGGGCAGGGTGATGGGCGTGCTCAAGGGTCGTTACACCGGGCAACTGGATTTCAGTAAGGTCGGCCCGAAGGTCAAGGCGCGATTGGGCTAGTCACTATTGGCGCGGGCCAAGCCCGCCTGATCGCTTCAATCCCGCAGCGCTGTCAGAATTTCATCATAGAGTGCTTCGCGTTCTTCGGGTGTCAGAAAACGCCCGAGTTCTACCTCGCGTCCGTTGCCGCGCAATGTGAGATAGTTTTCGACCGGACCGTCCTTTCGCAGATTAACCGTGACCCAATGGCGATTGGCGTCCCATTCCAGAACTGGGCCCGCGTGTGGGACATGTTCTAGGCGGATGTGTTTTTCGGTCAGTACAAGTTCTTCATGGCTTGATCGGTCGCGTTGATTGGCCGTGATCGCGCGCCACATGGCGGTCATGGCGATGATGAAGAAGAACATCAGAATCCAGACTACAGGCGAGCCGAGAAGCGCGACCAGAGGCAAGGTGAGCATAGCAGCGCTTGTTCCGATAAACCATGTGAACCCGCGTGGCGTGAGCGACTGGTGCGGCCAGAGCATGAGCGACGTTTCGCGTGGAGATTCTGTCCAGTGATAGGGCATGGGAGGGAGTTTAGGCGTCTTGCGACGAGGCTCAAGAG
>CALLWO010000093.1 GCA_938016355.1 uncultured Boseongicola sp.
TGTTTTCGGTAGAATTGATAGACGAGCCTGTCGGTGCCAAGGACAAGAAGCGCGGTTGCCGCAATGCCGAAGGGCAAGGCGAGGAGCGCGGTGGGGAAGGGCCCAAGCGAGATGCCCAGGCTTTGAAACCACCACGTCACAAGCACGCATGACATCGCGCCAAACGCCATCGTGTCGCCATGGGCAAAGTTCGAAAACCGCAAGATGCCGTAGATCAGCGTGACCCCGAGCGCGCCAAGGGCGAGCTGGCTACCATAGGCAATGGCGGGCACGATCACAAAGTTCGAAAGCGCGACAATCGCGTTGAGAAAGTCCATCAGATGGGCTCCGATTGATGAGCTACACCGGATAACACGATGTATTTGTTGTAAATTGTCATGATGGCACCCAAGCGTTCATGAGCGCCTCGTGCCCCCGGCATGAGCCGATGCGTGCAGGCGCCACTTCGTCGTTGCGCCGCATCGTCAGGGCCGCGGAGCCGTCGTCGCGCATTCCGAGCGTGTAGATCGTTTCGGATTTAGAGCGCGCCAAAACAAGCACGTCGCGGTGGCCGGTGGTTTCGATGGGCTGCGCTTGGGCTTTCATCTTCATCTTGCCGTTAAGGTTCATCATCACGCGATAGAGGCCGGGTTGGTCCTTAAGCGACGGCATGGGATCGAGTTTGAGGTGGATCACGCGGTGTTCCTCGGACATTTGCGGGAACCGACATTCGATTCCCGTTGCTTCGATTTGCGCGCCTTCAAGCATCGTTACCACCAGCATCAATTCCAACATTTTGTCGTCCCCGTTCCCGTCACCACGGCAAATCACGCCGCGGTCTTCGGTCCCATGGGATGACAGTTCTGCCTATCCCGTGCGACCAATGTGCCCGACGTTCTCTCGGGCCAGTTTATTCTCTTTCGGCCATGAAGCGGCCCTGTTCATATGTGCCTGCGGTCGGGTCATGATGCCCCTTCCGCGCATTTCCCAATGAGCGTGGCGGTGGTCGCGATCAACTCGCTGCCATCGTCGCCCCGGATCATCATTGTGACGCTGAGGGCAAAATTCATGCCCGGAAAGACGCTGAGATTGACCATCCCCTGATCAGGTCCGATGCCAGACCGAAAGGCCTCGACGACCATTTCGGGGCGCTTCGGCAGGCGGATCATCTCAAACCGTGTGGCGGCCAACGTGTCTTCGACAACGACGAATTGCCCCTCGATATCAATGTCGTAGGCGATTTCTTTGTCCATGCTGCACGCGGTCGTGGCGACACAGCTTGCCTGCGCAATGCACGCGAAGGACTGGCTGAACGCGGGTGCAGCCGTAAGGACCAAAAGCGTAGTGGTTGCAGCGAGGGCTTTCATCAGCCCCCCAGGAACGATTTGCGGACTTCGGGGTCAGCGAGAAGCGCCTTGCCCGTGTCGGTAAATCCATTGCGGCCCTGTACGAGGACATAGCCTTTGTCGGCAATTTCGAGCGCCTGACGCGCGTTTTGCTCGACCATCAGGATGGAAATGCCGGTGCGTGCCACTTCGATGATCCGGTCGAACAATTCGTCCATCACGATCGGTGAGACGCCGGCGGTGGGTTCATCAAGCATCAGCACTTGCGGCTTCGTCATCAGGGCGCGCCCGACGGCAACCTGCTGGCGTTGACCGCCCGACAATTCGCCGGCGGCCTGGCGGCGCTTGTCTTTCAGGATGGGGAAGAGCTCATAAACCTGCGCCATGGTGTCGGCGATGTCGTCTTCACGCAGAAACGCGCCCATCTCCAGGTTCTCTTCCACCGTCATTGACGTGAAAATGTTCGAGGTTTGCGGAACGAAGGCCATACCTTTGGCAACACGGGCCTGCGGCGTCAGGCGTGTGATGTCTTCGCCGTCAAGGCGGACCGCGCCTTCGCGCAGGTTCAGCATTCCGAAGACTGCTTTCATCGCCGTGGATTTGCCAGCGCCGTTGGGGCCAACGATCACGGCAATCTCGCCTTCATCAACTGCAATGGTGCAGGAGTGGAGGATGTCGGCACCGGTGCCGTAGCCGCCCGTCATGGCGTCACCGATCAGAAAGGGCTGGCCCGACACTTTTTCACCGGAAGTTTTGTTTTCGGTGCCCGCGCTTTGCAGCGTGCCGGCGGGGCGGGGATTAGCGATGGAGGCATCTTTGTTGCCGCGCGCATTCTGATAGGGGTTGTCGCTCATGCGGTTTCCCCGGCCTGAACTTTGTTTTTCAATCCGGTGCCGAGATAGGCCTCGATCACCTGTTCGTTCGATTTGATCTCGTCGATTGTGCCTTCGGCGAGGACTTTGCCCTCGGCCATGCAGATCACCGGATCACAGAGACGGCCGATGAATTCCATGTCGTGTTCGATCACGCAGAAGGTATAGCCGCGCTCTTTGTTGAGGCGAATGATAGCATCCCCAATAGTGTTGAGAAGCGTGCGATTTACGCCTGCGCCGACCTCATCAAGAAACACAATTTTCGCGTCGACCATCATCGTGCGGCCAAGCTCCAAAAGCTTTTTCTGGCCCCCGGAGAGGTTGCCAGCACGTTCGTCTTTCAAGTGATCAATCGTAAGAAATTCAAGAACTTCGTCGGCTTTTTTGAGAAGGGCGGCTTCTTCTTCGGCGATACGACCGCGCCCGAACCATGCGTTCCAGATGGCTTCGCCGGATTGGGAGCCGGGCACCATCATCAGGTTCTCGCGCACGCTCATGGACGAGAATTCATGCGCGATCTGGAAGGTCCGCAGCAACCCTTTGTGAAACAACTCGTGCGGGGGCAGGCCGGTGATGTCTTCGCCGTTCATGACAACCTTGCCCGAGGTGGGCGGAAGGCGACCGGCAATCACATTGAAGAGTGTTGTTTTGCCTGCGCCGTTTGGTCCGATCAACCCGGTGATCGACCCGGAGGCAATTTCCAGAGAGGCACCATCGACGGCGTGAAAGCCCCCGAAATGTTTGTGAAGGTCTTCGACGACGATCATGCCCCACACCCGCCTTTAATTTTTGCTTTATTGCAAAACGGCCCGGGGATTTCCCGGGCCGTTTCGAAGTGAGGTATCAGCGGAACTGAACCGTGGAGATGACGCCGTCTTTGACTTCGATCTCGCGGTAGTTGCCTGCCGCTTCGCCGGGTCCGATCAGCTCAACGCCCGATGCGCCGACGTAGTCGATTTCGCCGCCAGCAGCGAGGATGTCGAAGGCTTTGCCAAGCTCACCAACACCGATTTTCTCACCGGGAGCGTTGGCGACATCAAAGACCTTGCCTGCATAATCAGCAGGGTCGGAGGAACCGGCGGCCTGCATGGCCAACATGATCAGCGCGGCTGCGTCATAGCTTTCTGGTGCGAAAGGCGACGTTGCGTTGAACTTGCCATCCACCAAAGCGGTGAATTCAGCGGCCAGTTCGTCGGATGGGCTTGGGTGCTGACCCGAAGAACCTTCGATTTCGGAACCGAACGTGTCGGAAAGCGCTTCACCGATCATCCCGTCTGGGAAGTGGAATGTGTCGAACGCGCCTGTATCAAGCGACGCACGAACGATGCCCGCACCACCCTGATCGACATAACCAGCAACGACGAGACGGTCACCGCCTGCGGCTGCAAGAGCGCCGACTTCAGCAGAGTAATCCGCTTTGCCATCTTCGTGGGCTGCGCTGATTGTCACCGAACCGCCAGCAGCTTCGTAAGCTGCCTGGAACGCATCGGCGAGACCTTTGCCGTAGTCATTGTTGGTGTAGGTCACGGCAACTTCTTTGATGCCCTGATCCATCAGGACTTCGGTCATGACGACGCCCTGACGCGCATCCGATGGTGCGGTGCGGAAGAAAAGGCCGTTGTCTTCGTTGTTCGCGTGGCTGAGGCCCGGCGACGTAGCGGATGGTGAAATCATGACCATGCCGTTTGGAACGGCGACGTTCTGAAGGGCCGCGCCGGTCACACCCGAGCAGTCACCGCCAACAAGACCGGCAACGCCGTCTGATGTGATGAGACGTTCAGCAGCCGCCGTAGCTGCACCGGCATCAACGCATGTAGTGTCGCCGCGTACGGCCGTTACAGTCGACCCGCCAAGCAATTTGCCGCTGTCGTTTGCTTCCTGGATGGCCAACTCTGCAGCGGGACCCATTTCAGCAACAAGCGATTCAATCGGGCCAGTGAAGCCCAGAAAAACGCCGATTTTTACATCTTCCGCGAATGCAGAACCCGCAGTGAGTGCGGTTGCAGCGACGCTGATGAGGAATTTGTTCATTTTTATACTCTCCCTGATTGGAACTTTTGTCCGGTGCGGAGCCTAAATGCGGAAAATTCAAAAGAAAAGAGCGATTCGATGTCTTCCCCAACGTCACAATTTGATGAGTGTCGTGGAATTCCAGTGGCTTGGGATTATTTATGAAACGGAACGCTTCGAGGAGGTTCGCGATGAAGATGACGTTGGCTGCGGGTGTTTTGCTGCTGTTTGGGTCAGTCGATGCGCATGCATTGGACACGAGCGCAGGAGCGCTTGTTGTCGAGCCTGTGGTCGAAGGATTGGATCAGCCCTGGGCGGTTGGATTTCTTCCCGGTGGCGGGCTTTTGATTACGGAGCGCGCAGGCGAGCTGCTGCATGTGAAAGACGGGACGCGGACAAGCGTGGCTGGCTTGCCGGATATTGCGGACGACGGGCAGGGCGGACTGCTTGATGTCTTGGTGCCCCGTGATTTTGAGCAATCGCGCGAGATATTCCTTAGTTATGCCAAGCCGCAGGGACGGCACGCGGGAACGGCGTTAATGCGTGCGCGGCTTTCCGAGGACGCGTCAGTGCTGGAAAATGTGGTGATAATCTTCGAGATGGCGCGCGGGTCAAATACGTCGCGCCATTTTGGATCGCGCATTGTCGAAGCGCGCGATGGGACGTTGTTCCTTACGATCGGGGATCGCGGGGATCGTCCGTCAGCGCAGGACCTTTCCCGGCAAAACGGGAGTGTCGTGCGGGTGACGCGGGATGGAGACATTCCCGCGAGCAATCCGTTTGTTGGTGTGGATGGCGCGGCATGGGACATTTGGAGCTATGGCCATCGCAACCCACAGGGTGCCGCGCTGGATCTCTCGGGCAATTTGCTTGTCGTCGAACACGGGGCGCGCGGGGGCGATGAGATTAATCGCGTTGAGAAGGGTGCGAATTACGGGTGGCCTGTGATCGCCTATGGTCGCCATTATACCGGTGGGCGGATTGGTGAAGGAACGGAAAAAGAAGGCATGGAGCAGCCCGCCTTTGTCTGGGATCCGTCAATGGCGCCGTCGGGAATGATGGTGTATTCGGGCGCGCTTTGGCCGGAATGGCGGGGCGATATTTTCGTTGGCTCTTTGAAGTTTGATCATATTGCGCGGCTCGACGGATCTCCGCTTTTTGAGCGTGAGCAGATCACAAGCGACGAGACGTTGCGGGTGCGCGATGTGCGCGAAGGCCCCGACGGCGCGATCTGGTTTTTGAGCGTTGGCAACGGCGCGCTTTATAAAATGACACCGGGCTAGGGCGTTTTCTTGCGCAAGTCGGGCGGAAGGGCTGCGACGTAGGCATCGCCAAGCGCCGGGTCTATGCGGTCGCGTTGTGCAAGACGCTCCAGACAATGCAGAACAAGATCGTGGCTTTCAAAGACCGATGCCGCAAGGATGGCGAGATGACAGAGTTTTTCGTCCGGGATCGCATCCGGCGCGCCAAGATCTTTGAGGTAAACCGCGTCGCCGTCGATCACCTGATTGCGATGAAAGCGCGCTTTTAATCCAGCCGACCAGCGGCTCGGTAGCATTTTTGCTTTTTGGAACAGGAACTTGTGAAGCTGGAAGCCGTGACGTCGTAGCTCAACGTCAACACCGCCGATCATAGGTTCATTTTCATAGAGCTGGTAAAACCGGCTTTCGACAATGACCGCCATCGTCGTTTCAAGCGCCTTTTTCGCGCCTTGGAACACCGCGACTTCCCCGCCTTGGATGTCAATTTTAAGCAGATCCATGTCTGCCGCTGCTTCAACGTCATCCAAGAGCGTGGTGGCCATTTCGCTGGCCTCTACCAGCCGCATGTTCCGACGAGATCGGCCCAGAAATGTGAACGCGCCTTCGAACGGGGGGAAAACCGAACTGAGCCCGCTCATTTCGTAAGCGTGAAAGGTAACGTTAGAGCCGTCGCCCACGGCGAGAGGCTCGTAATGTTCATTTGGCCCTTTGGCGTCGAGGAGTTCGGCATAGGCACCGGGGTGGGGTTCGAACCCCACGAGATCGCATTGACCTGCCCCAAGAAGATCGCGGTAGGGCGGCGTTTCGACCGGGTTTGCGCCAACATCCACGATGCGTGTCAAACGCTTCGTCGCAAGCCCGGCAATAAGGATGTCGGTCGCGTTCATCTGTGGT
>CALLWO010000094.1 GCA_938016355.1 uncultured Boseongicola sp.
CGCGGGGACGATCAATCCTCTCGGTCACACGGTTGCCGACACATTCGAGGCCATGCGCGAGGGGCGCTGTGGTATTGGCGCGCTCGACATTCGTGATGTTGAGCGATTGTCGATTAAAATCGCGGGGCAGGTCAAAGATTACGATCCTGACCAAATGTTCAACCGCCAACAGCAGGCGCTCTATGATCGCTTTACGCAATTCACAATGGTGGCAGCGCGACAGGCAATCGAACAATCCGGCCTTGAATTTACTGGCGCATTGGCGGCCGAAGCCGGGGTTGTTTTGGGCACAAGCGGTGGTGGCCTGACCACCCAGGACGAGAATTATCGCGCGGTTTATGAAGAAGGAAAGAACCGCGTGCACCCCTTTATCGTGCCCAAACTCATGAACAATGCTGCAGCGAGCCACGTTTCGATGACATATAACCTCAAAGGCCCGTCCTTTACGGTTGCAACGGCCTGCGCCTCTTCAAATCATGCGATGGGGCAGGCATTCTGGCTGATCCGAAACGGGGCCGCACGGGCCATGATCACGGGCGGTTCGGAATCGATGCTTGTCTTTGGTGGTGTCAAAGCCTGGGAGGGGCTGCGCGTGATGTCACGCGATGCTTGCAGGCCCTTTAGCGCGAACCGCAATGGCATGGTGCAGGGCGAGGGGGCGGGCATTTTCGTGTTCGAGGAATACGAACATGCAAAGGAACGCGGCGCTGAGATCCTCGCGGAAGTCGTTGGGTTTTCCATGACGTCAGATGCAGCAGACATTGTTATGCCGAGCCAACAAGGGGCGGCGCGTGCGATTGACGGTGCAATCCGCGATGCTCGACTGAACCCCGAACAAATTGGCTATATCAATGCCCACGGGACTGGCACGGCTGCAAACGACAAAACAGAATGCGCCGCTGTTGCGAATGTCCTGGGTGTCCACGCGGACCGCGTCATGATCTCGTCCACAAAATCCATGCACGGCCATGTGATCGGAGGCACCGGCGCGGTCGAACTTCTTGCGGTTCTTATGGCGTTGAAAGACGGGGTCATCGCACCGACCATTGGCTATGAGGAGCCGGACCCAGAATGTGCGTTGGACGTTGTTCCAAATACAGCGCGCGAAGCCAAAGTTGAGTTCGCCTTGTCCAATGCCTTCGCCTTTGGCGGCTTGAACGCTGTGTTGGCTCTTAAGAAAGTTTAATTTTTTTCGACGCGATGTCGAAAACTGCAAACGCCGTTCGTCTTCAATGTAACCAAAACATTGGAGAGAAAAATGATTCCGACAATTTCAGCCCTTTATGCCGCCTTGCTTGGTGTAGTTTTCATCGGGTTTTCCGCTTATGTCAGTTCGGTTCGGGCCAAAACAGGCGTTTCAACCGGGCACGAAGGCAATGTCGATATGGTTGTTGCGATGCGGCGCCATGGGAATATGGCCGAATACCTCCCCGTTGTTTTGCTGTTGATGCTCTTTGCGGAGTTGATGGGAACAGATGCAAAGTATCTTCATGCAGCCGGTCTGATCATGATCCTCGGCCGATTTGTTCATCCCTTTGGGATCAGCGCTGATGGCGGAAACTTCGCAGCCCGCATTGGAGGGCAATCAGCAACATACCTCGCCATGCTTATTCCAATCGTTGCAATTCTTTGGGCGACGCTTGGATAGATCTTGCCTGAAGCCGACAAGACCCACCACACTTACCTCAACCAACTGGAAAGGAAATTTTATGCGGTATATTGCTTTGATTTATTCGGGCGACAACACAGGTCCAGCGCCCGGCACGCCGGAATGGGACGAATTCATGGACGGTTATCGTATCGCCACTCAAACTTATGAAGAACGCGGGGTCATGTTGGGCGGCGAGCCACTGGAACACACGAAAACCGCGACGTCGCTTCGAATTCGAGACGGAAAAACCGAAACGATGGATGGGCCTTTCGCTGAAACAAAGGAACGCTTGGGCGGATTTTACATGTTTGATTGCAAAGATCTGGACGAAGCGCTTGAACTCGCCAGTCTGATCCCGACGGCCAAATTCGGGACAATCGAAGTGCGCCCGATCATGGACCTTGGCTAAAGACCGCCAAGATACCGCGTTACATGCCACGATCATCGGGATCATCCGCGATGATCGTGGACGTTTGTTAGCAGCTCTTATTCGGTCTTTAGGCGATTTTGATCTGGCCGAAGATGCCCTGAGCGATGCGGTTGAAAGCGCATTGGTTCACTGGTCACGCAACGGGCTTCCAAACTCGCCGCAGGGTTGGTTGCTTCAGGTTGCGAGACGCCGTGCGATTGATCGGTTGCGGCGCGGACAGCGGTTTTCGGCCCGCGTACCAGACATTGAAATGCTCATGGAAGAAGAGGAAGAGACCCGCAATATGCCGGAAGATCACATTCCAGACGAGCGGCTCCGGTTGATATTTACGTGCTGCCACCCCGCAATCGAAGAAAAGACTCGCATCGCGCTGACGCTGCGCAGCGTTTGTGGCCTCACGACGCGTGAGATTGCACGCGCGTTTCTCGATACCGACATCGCGATGGGGCAACGTTTATCGAGGGCGAAGGCAAAAATCACCACCGCGGGCATTCCATTCTCAATCCCCGAACGGTCCGATTGGGATGCCAGACGATCAGCCGTTTTGACCGTTATCTATCTCATATACAACGAAGGCTGGACGGCCGGAGCAGGGGAAGCGCCTATTCGCGACACGCTTTGCGACGAGGCGATTTATCTGTGCCGATTGTTGAACGATCTCGCTCCGCACGATCCGGAAATCGAAGGACTTCTTGCGCTTTTGCTTTTGATGGCCTCTCGGCGAAAAGCACGATTGCGTCCGGGCTTTGGATTGCTGTCGCTTGAAGAGCAAGACCGCAGTCTTTGGGATCACGCGTTGATTGATAAAGCGTTGCGCCTTTTGGATGATGCGGTGGGACGGCAAGCCCCGGGACCTTTTCAATGCCAAGCGGCGATTCAGGCGCTTCACAGCGAAGCGACGTCAAATGACGAAACAGACTGGCCGCAAATTTTGCTGCTTTATGATCGGCTTTATCGGCTAAAGCCGTCGTCGGTTGTGCGCTTGAACCGGGCGATTGCTCTGCTGGAAACGGGAGACATTCGCGCCGCTCAATCAGAGCTGGAAGATATGCGATCCGAACTTGAGGCCTACCAACCGTATCACGCGGCTGACGCCGAAATTGCCACGCGTGCGGGTGACTTAGTTCACGCGAAACGTGCTTATGGTCGTGCGATTGAATTGTCCCAAAGCGAAGACGAACGGCGTTGGTTGGCGATGCGCAGAGGACGTTTGAATTAGTTCGTTGACGCCGTATCAGTTGGGCTTTTTCGGAACGCCATAAAGCTCCAGGCGATGTCCTTTCAGATCATAGCCCAGCTTTTCGGCGATCCGTTCTTGCAGCGCTTCAATCTCGTCATCGACGAATTCGATGACCTTGCCCGAATGCAGGTCAATCAAATGATCATGATGGTCGCGGTCCGCATCCTCATAGCGAGCGCGCCCGTCGCGAAATTCCAGTTTCTCAAGAATGCCGGCCTCTTCAAACAATTTGACCGTCCGATAGACCGTGGCGAGCGAAATCCCCTGATCCTCGGCACTTGCGCGTGCGTATAATTCTTCAACGTCGGGATGATCGTTTGAGGTTTCCAAAACCGATGCAATGGTGCGCCGCTGACCAGTTAGTCGAAGCCCTTGTGCCTCGCAACGTTCAATTATTGAATCTGCCATCTGGGCGCGCCCCGTATTTCTGTCTGCCCCTTTTTTAAGGGAAGTCCTTTGAAAGTGAAAGCGGCCCGCATTGGTCGCTTTGTGATTTCCAAAGTGTTCGGGTCACATCAAATCGGGCTCGCGACCAAAACGATTTGCCAGACGCGCCACGGTGAGACCCTGTAAAATGATTGAGAAGATCACCACGAAGTATGTCGCGGTCAAAATCACCGGTTTCCACTCTCCGTCTGGCAGCGATAGCGCCAGCGCAACCGAAATGCCGCCTTTAAGGCCGCCCCATGTCATGATCGGAATGACACCTGGCGAAAACGTTCTGAACGGTCGGAGCAATAGCACAGGTACGGCTACTGCGGCGAGGCGGGCCAAGAGAGCCAAGACAATGGCGGCGAGGCCAGCTGTGACTGTGTTCATTGAAAAAGATACCGCAAACACTTCGATGCCAATCAGCAAGAATAGAACCGCATTCAGAATTTCATCGATCAGCTTCCAAAAGGCGTCCACGTATTTGCGCGTCTCTTCACTCATTCCCCGCGACGCGCCGACGTCGCCTATCAAAAGTCCAGCACAGACCGCCATGATCGGGGCGGAAACGTGGAGCCAGACCGCCAATTGATACCCACCGAATGCCAATCCGAGCGTAAGCAAAACCTCCAGAGAAAAGTCGTCGATACGCCTCATCAGCCGAAACGTCAGCCAACCCAAGATAATGCCAAGCAATGCCCCGCCGACTGCTTCTTGAAAGAACAAAGTGACGGCGCCTGAAAGGCCCGAGGCGTGATCATCGCCATGTGGGAAGGCCAGCCCAACAAGTACAAGGAAGACGACATAGCCGACGCCATCGTTAAAAAGACTTTCTCCCGCAATCTTTGTTTCGAGCGTTTTCGGAAGACTTGCTTCGCGTAACACCCCAAGCACGGCGACTGGATCTGTTGGGGAAATCAACGAGCCGAACACCAACGCAATCAGCAGCGGCATTCCCGTCAGCCACGAAAACCCAACGCCAACGATCACCGTTGAAAGCGCAATGCCGATTGTCGCCATCAGGGCCACCAACCGCCATTGTTCCTTTAAGTCAGAAAGCTTTACATGAAGCGCTCCGGCAAAAAGCAGCAGCCCGAGCATACCTTCCAGCAACGCATCTGAAAACGCGATGCCCCCGACGAAGCTTCGCACATTGTCATCAACGGTGAACCCTTGAAAGAAGAGATCCAAGACCAGAATAGTAACGGAAGCGAGCAAAGAAACGACCAGAATACCAATTGCGGTCGGGAGCTTTAGAAAAAGGTAGTTCACGGACCCAAAGAGACCAGCGAGCACGATTAATAGCGAGGTGAGTTGCAGTAGATCCATCGGTTGTAATTATCACGCCCCTGCGGTCAGACCAGCCCATAATTGGTTGTATGCAATATCTTCCACTTGCACTTGGCGGTGTTTCGGTTGAGCTACGACGGAAATGGAGCGTTGAAAATTGGATAAGCGTGCAACAGTTGATGCTGCCGGTGCTACCGCATTGATCCTGTTTTCGGCTCTTTTGGGATTCAATCAAGTCATTATCCGAGTTGTCAACGAGGGCCTGCAACCGGTCTTTTTTGCCGGATTACGCTCACTTGGAGCCCTGATTTGCCTTTCGCTTTGGTTCGCATTACGCCGTCGCCCGTTTGGATTGAAACGCGACAATCTATCAGCAGGACTGTTGATCGGTAGCTTATTTGCCTTTGAATTCATGATGCTTTTTACGGCGCTCGATTTTACAACGGTGACCCGAGTGAGTGTAATCTTTTATACAATGCCGCTTTGGCTGGCTTTGATGGCCCATTTTGCCATTCCCGGCGAGCGCATCACGCGCATCAAAGCGTGCGGGCAGGTGATGGCGTTCGCGGGGGTTGCGATTGCTATCGTTTGGCGTGGTGGTGGTGGCGGGCAGGCGGGCTTATTTGGCGATCTATTGGCTTTGGGGGCTGCGGTCATGTGGGCGGGCATCGCACTGGTTGCACGAACCGGGCTGCAAGATGTTGCTCCTGATCGGCAATTGATTTGGCAGGTGGGGGTATCCGCCCCGATACTTTTGTTGGCGGCGCCGTTCTTTGGCCCGCTTGTTAGAGAATTGGAACCGGTCCATCTTTGGGGGCTGTTGTTTCAAATTGTCGTCGTGGTGACCTTCGGGTTTGCGCTTTGGCTTTGGTTGCTATCGATTTACCCGGCAGCAAGCGTAGCTTCGTTCAGCTTTTTGTCGCCGATCTTCGGCGTGTTTTTTGGTTGGCTATTTTTGGAGGAATCGCTTGGCGCGCCCATCATTCTTGCGTTGGCGCTCGTGTCGGTCGGGCTTTTTTTGATTAATCGCCCGTCTCAGGTCCCACAAAAGGTTTGAGGAACGACTTCCTCGTCCGTCGGAGCGTGCGTTAACTCAGGCGCATTAAAAGGATGTTCGAACGGCGTTTTCAACGCTTTCTGCAAAGTTTCAAACTGTTTTCTGTCACCGGCGACAGCTGCTTGGATAGCCTCTTCAATGCGGTGGGTTCGCGCGATCACTGCGGGATTGGTTTGATGCAATCTTTCCAACCGATTTTCTGGCGTCGCGCCCTCTTTGGCCATTCGCGCGCGCCATTTGGCATCCCACTCGTCAAAGAGGTTCGGGTCAAGAAATGCATCTCTTGCCGAGTCAGTGCCCAAAGCACGAAACGTGTTGGTAAAGTCTGCGTGGCCATTTGTCATCCGTGTCAGAAGATCATTGATCAAATCGCCATCGTCATCTTGCGCAGTTTCAAGGCCAATTTTCTGTCGATAGACGTCGAGCCAAGCTCGTTGAAAAATGCCCGGGAACCGATCAATGCTCGCTTGGGCGTTTTCGACTTTGTCGATCAATGGAAGCAGCGAGGTCGCCAATTGCGCCAGATTCCACATCGCAACGTCGGGTTGGCGCGAGAATGCGTAACGTCCGTGTTGATCGATCGACGAGAAAACGCGCATAGGATGAAAGGTATCGATGAACGCGCAGGGGCCGTAGTCGATCGTTTCGCCCGAGATCGTCATATTATCGGTATTCATCACACCATGAACAAACCCTATCCCCATCCACTTCGCGACAAGTTGTGCTTGTCTCTCGACGACACCATCCAGTAGGCCAAGGGCGCCGTCTTTTGACGGGTCGTGTCTTTCGAGTGCGAAATCAACCAAAGCGACCAGCGCTTCTTTGTCTTTTTGCGCTGCGAAATATTGAAACGTTCCGACGCGAATATGACTTTTCGCGACGCGGGTAAGGATGGCGCCGGGAAGTGGTCCTTCGCGCAAGACGACTTCTCCGGTTGTCACCGCCGCAAGGGCTCGTGTCGTCGGCAGGCCAAGCGCATGCATGGCTTCGGACATCAGATATTCGCGGATCACAGGGCCGAGCCACGCCCGCCCATCCCCCATCCGGGAATAAGGGGTCGGGCCGGACCCCTTCAACTGAAGATCAAATTGTGTGCCGTTTCTATCCCGTACTTCCCCGAGCAGAATGGCGCGTCCATCCCCGAGGCGTGGGGACCAACCGCCAAATTGATGACCTGCATACACTTGCGCGAGTGGGTCAGCGCCTTCGGGCAGGTCATTGCCCGCAAGAAATCCAACGCCATCGTCGCTTTGCAGATCGGTCGCATTTAGTCCCAGTTCATGCGCCAACTCAGTGTTGAACGCGAACAGCTTGGGATCGCGCACAGGCGTGGGTGCAATTTTGGTGTAAAACTGGTCCGGTAGGCGCGCATAGGCGTTGTCAAATGGGATTTCTAAGCTCATGGTGCCAACATAGGCACGACGTGCAGGCTTGCACAGATCACAGAGCTTTCCACGTCATCAGTCCAAACTGCCGATTCTGAAACCCAAGGCGTTGATAAAGCGTTTGCGCGCGGAGATTCTCTTGGTTGACTTCAAGGTGCATGGCTTTGACATTGGCGGCCTTCAACGTTTTGAGAAGCGCAGACATAGCTTCACCACCCATGCCACGCCCACGCACCTTTTCGCGGATCCAGAATTCGTCGATGAAACCGTCCATACCCCCCATTTCGATTGACCAACCAAAAGACACCGCAACATAACCAACCGGTGCCATCTTTGGCCCTATGAACCAAATGGCCCCATGCGGCGATCCTTCGAGCAGGGGAGTAACCGCGCTAATCCGGTGCGCTTCGTCGCTCTCGATATTCTCGAATGCGTGATAAGCTTTTATCATCGGTAGGACGCGTTCCAGATCGTCCAGCGTCGCAAGATGCAACGGCTTGCTCATTTGGTGCGCTCCAATGCTTTTGCCTCTGATTTTCTGATCCATTCGGACTTGCACGCGCCATAGGCTTCGCCGCCTTCTGGATGGCGCGTCGCACATGCGGCTTTGATCGACGTATAAGCTACGCGCAACGCCTGATTGGACCGCAGCGCGTCGCGAAACGCCAGATGACGTGCAATATCAGGGTGGCCCGTTGCATAGCCATGTGCCTGCACAATACGCTGGCCGGTGAT
>CALLWO010000095.1 GCA_938016355.1 uncultured Boseongicola sp.
CCACGTCGGCGCGATGCGCGTGGCAACCGGCATGAAGGGTTTGCATTTCGTGCTTCACGCGCCTCAGGGCGACACATACGCGGATCTCTTGTTTACAATGATTGAACGACGCGATCACCGCCCGCCGGTGACATTCACCACATTTCAGGCGCGCGATCTTGGCTCTGACACGGCGTCGCTATTCTCGAATTCGGCGCGCGCGGCGGTGGAACGCTATCAGCCCGAAGCACTGATTGTCGGCGCGTCGTGTACTGCGGAATTGATCCAGGACGACCCCGGCGGTTTGGCCGCTGCCCTTGATCTGGATATCCCGGTCATTCCGCTGGAACTACCGTCTTATCAGCGCAAAGAAAACTTTGGCGCGGACGAAACGTTCTTTCAGATCGTGCGTCATCTGTCCAAGCCTCAGGATCGCACCGGCCGCGTGACAGCCAACATTCTTGGCCCAACGGGTCTTGGGTTCCGCCATCGCGACGACATCACCGAAGTCACAGCGCTTTTGAACGATATGGGTGTCGACGTGAATGTCGTGGCCCCGATGGGTTCCAGCCCGGCCGAGATCGCAATGCTGCCCGCGGCCCATTTCAATGTGCTTTTGTACCCTGAAACCGCCGAAGCCGCGGCGCGGTGGCTGGAACGCAATTTTGATCAGCCGTTTACCAAAACGGTGCCCATCGGCGTCGGCGCAACCCGCGATTTTCTGGCAGAAGTTGGCGATATCACTGGTCTGCCTGTGCGCGCCGATGAAAGCCGTCTGCGCCAGCCCTGGTATTCGGCAAGCGTGGATTCCACCTATTTGACCGGCAAGCGCGTGTTCCTGTTCGGGGATGCGACCCATGTGAAGGCCGCGGCGCGCATTGCGCGTGACGAGATGGGGTTCGAAGTCGTCGGACTGGGCTGTTACAACCGCGAGTTCGCCCGCCAAATTCGCGCGCTGGCAAAAGACTATGGCGTCGACGCTCTGATCACCGACGATTACCTCGAGGTTGAAGCCGCCATCGAGGAGCTTCAGCCCGAATTGATCCTTGGCACCCAGATGGAGCGCCATATCGGCAAGCGGCTGGGCATTCCCTGCGCCGTAATTTCCGCGCCCGTCCATGTTCAGGATTTCCCCGCACGTTATTCGCCCCAAGCCGGGTGGGAAGGCGCGAATGTCATTTTCGACACATGGGTTCATCCCCTTGTCATGGGTCTTGAAGAGCATTTGCTCACCATGTTCCGGGACGATTTCGAATTTCATGATGATGCTGGTGCCTCGCACCACGGTGGTCATTCGCCCCGCGATGCGGGTCGACCAACTGGGGGGCTCGCCCCCCAGACCCCCGAGAGTATTTCTCAAAAAGTGAAGGACGAGGGCCCGAGCGACTCCAGCATCGGGATTGTATGGTTGAGTGATGCCGAGAACGAATTGAAGAAAATCCCGTTCTTCGTCCGCGGCAAGGCCAAGCGCAACACCGAAGCTTTTGCCAGCGAACGTGGTGTCAGCGAAATCAGCGTTGAGACGCTTTATGAAGCAAAGGCTCATTATGCGCGATGATTGTGTGACATCCCTTTATAGCGTGGTGATTGTCACGCTGGATGCGCATGCCGCGGGCCCCGCTGCGCGGGTTCAAACGCGCCTTGCCGCAGAATTCCCCGGCCTTTACGTGAGCGTTCATTCCGCCGCTGAATGGGCCGAAAACCCCGAGGCGCTGGAGGCCGCGAAAGCTGCAGTCCGCGACGCCGACATGATCATCGCGAACCTGTTGTTCATTGAAGAGCATATCAATGCAATCCTGCCCGAGCTGGAAGCAGCGCGGGCGCGGGTGGATGCCTTTATCGGCGTCATTGCCGACGGCCAGATCGTGCGGCTGACCAAAATGGGCGAGCTTGATATGACCAAGCCCGCCAGCGCAGCCGTTCGGCTCTTGAAGAAATTGCGCGGGTCGTCAAAGCCCTCGGGCGCATCCGGTGAAAAGCAGATGAAAATGCTGCGCCGCCTGCCCCGTATTCTCAAGTTCATCCCCGGCAAGGCGCAGGATCTGCGGGCCTGGTTCCTGTCGATGCAATACTGGCTTGGCGGGTCAGACGACAATGTAGAGCAGATGATCCGCTTTTTGCTGTCGCGTTATGCGTCAGCGCCGGAATGGCAGGGTGGCGCGTCCAAGGCGCCTGTCGATTACCCCGATCTGGGGCTATATCACCCCGATCTGAAAGAGCGTATGACCACCAACGTGGCCGATCTGCCCAAGATGAAGGACCCTGTGGCAACGGTCGGTTTGTTGTTGATGCGCTCTTACGTGCTTGCCTCGGACACAGCGCATTACGACGCGGTCATTCGCGGATTTGAGGCGCGCGGCATTCGCTGTTTGCCTGCTTTTGCCTCGGGATTGGACGGCCGGCCGGCGATTGAGGCCTATTTTCAAGATAAGATCGACGTTCTTTTGTCGCTCACGGGTTTCAGCCTTGTTGGTGGTCCCGCTTATAATGACAGCGATGCGGCAGTTCACACGTTAAGCGCGCTTGATGTGCCGTATGTGTCCGCCCATCCGCTTGAATTTCAGACGCAGGATCAGTGGATTGCGTCAGAGACCGGGCTTGGACCGATCGAAACGACGATGTTGATCGCCCTGCCCGAGATCGACGGCGCGACGAACCCGACGGTATTTGCCGGACGCAAAGGCATGACGGCAGGCAAGGCCGCCATCGACACCAAAGAGATGATGCCCTGTCCGGAACGGGTCAACGTGCTGATCGAAAAAGTCGAACGGCTCGCCACCCTGCGCCAGAAAGCCAATGCCAAGAAAAAGGTGGCTGTTGTGCTCTTCGGCTTCCCGCCAAATGCGGGCGCGGTCGGAACGGCCGCCTATCTGAGCGTCTTTGAAAGCCTCTTCAACACGCTCACGCGGATGAAGGCCGAGGGCTATGACGTAGATGTTCCCGAGAGCGTCGATGGACTTCGCGCGGCTGTTTTAAAAGGAAATTCAGATACTTACGGGCAAGAAGCCAATGTTGTCGGGCATGTGGATGCAGACGCAATCGTCGCCAACACGCCCTATCTGAGCGAGATCGAAGAGGTTTGGGGCCCCGCGCCCGGACGCGTTCAGGCCGATGGTCGCGGTGTGTTCATCCTGGGTCAGCATTTCGGAAACGTCTTTGTCGGCGTGCAGCCGACCTTTGGCTACGAGGGCGACCCGATGCGCCTTTTGTTCGAAAAAGGTTTCGCCCCGACCCACGCATTCGCACAATTCTATCTTTGGCTGAAGAACACGTTTCAGGCCGATGCCGTGCTACATTTTGGCATGCATGGCGCGCTTGAATTCATGCCAGGCAAGCAATCGGGGATGGACGGAAAAGATTGGCCCGACCGTTTGATCGGTGCGATGCCAAACGTCTATCTTTATGCCTCGAACAATCCGTCCGAAGCGACTTTGGCCAAGCGTCGCTCCAACGCGGTTACGATCACGCATTTGACACCCCCATTGGCCGCGTCTGGTCTCTACAAAGGTCTTTTGGAGCTGAAAGACAGCGTGAAACGGTGGCGCGGCATGGCGCCGGATACCGAAGATCGCGCAGATCTGGCCGCGTTGATCAAGGATCAGGCAGACGCCGTCGATCTTGATGGATCAGACCCCGAAACCCTCTGGCTGAAGCTTTTGGAAACCGAAGACGCGCTTATCCCTGATGGGTTGCATGTGGTTGGTCGCCCGATGGAGGCCGAAACGATTTCAATGCATCTGGATTCGCTGGCAGACCAGTGTGAAGAGGTCCGCGCGCGCGCCGAAGCAGCCCTGAAAGAAGATGGTGAACTGACCGGGCTTATGAATGCCTTGTCGGCCAAGTTCATCACGCCCGTTCCCGGTGGCGATCTGATCCGGTCGCCCGAAATTCTGCCCACTGGCCGCAATATTCACGCCTTTGATCCGTTTCGGATGCCAACCGCCTTTGCGATGACCGATGGACGCGCGCAGGCCGAACGGCTTTTGGCGACGCATACCTCCCTGCCCCATTCTGTGGCGCTGGTTTTGTGGGGTTCGGACAATATCAAAACTGACGGCGGCCCGATTGCGCAAGCGCTCGCGCTGATGGGTGCAATGCCGCGGTTTGACAGTTTTGGCCGCCTTTCGGGTGCGGATTTGATCCCGCTGGAAGAGTTGGGTCGCCCCCGGATCGACGTTGTGATGACGTTGTCGGGCATCTTCCGCGATCTTCTGCCGCTGCAAACCCGCATGCTGGCCGAGGCCGCATGGAAAGCCGCGACAGCCGATGAACCCAGTGAACAGAATTTCGTGCGCGCCCATGCTCTGGCCTATGCCGAGAAAATGGATTGCGACATGGAAACCGCCTCGCTGCGCGTGTTTTCAAATGCGCAGGGCGCCTATGGCTCGAACGTGAACATACTGGTCGACAGCTCTGCCTTTGGTGACGAAGACGAGCTTGCCGATGCTTATGAATCCCGCAAAAGCTTTGCCTATTCGCGTGACGGCAAATCCGCCAAGAACGCCGCACTTCTCCAGCAAACGCTGAAAGATGTGGATCTGGCGTATCAGAACCTTGAAAGCGTTGAGCTCGGCGTGACTTCGGTCGATCACTACTTTGACACGCTTGGCGGCATTTCGCGGGCGGTCAAACGCGCGCGTGGCACCGACGCGCCGGTTTATATCGGCGATCAGACCCGCGGATCGGGCAAAGTGCGCACCTTGCAAGACCAGATTGCGCTTGAAACGCGGTCCCGCAGTCTGAACCCCAAGTTCTACGAAAGCCTGTTGAAGCACGGCCACGAAGGCGTGCGCCAGATCGAAGCGCATGTGACAAACACGATGGGCTGGTCCGCAACGACCGGCGCGGTTGACGAGTGGGTCTATCAACGCATCAGCGAAACCTTTGTTTTGGACGACGACATGCGCAAACGCCTCGCGGATCTGAACCCGCAGGCCAGCGTGCGCATGGCCAATCGGCTCTTGGAAGCAAGTGACCGGAACTACTGGCAACCCGACGACGACACGCTCGCCGCGCTTCAAAACGCGGCCGACGATTTAGAAGACCGGATGGAAGGGATAGCGGCAGAATGACGGGGAAATGGAACATTTCACCGAGTGCGCGGCAGCGAATGGCAAAGCCAATCGCCTGCGCGCCCCGTCTCAAATCTGGGCGCACGCCCAACAATGAAAGGGGCCTCACATGAGCCCGAGAGATGAAATAGACGTCCCACGCCTCAAAGCTGCCGCCGGCATGCGCCGCGGCGAAGATGGTGAAGGATCCGTACAGGTCCACCAGGACGACTCGATGAAAATCGAAGGCGCCAAGGTGTTTTCGGTCTATGGCAAAGGCGGGATCGGCAAATCGACGACCAGCTCGAACCTGTCCGCTGCCTTCGCCTCCATGGGCAAGCGCGTTTTACAGATCGGTTGCGATCCAAAGCATGACAGCACCTTCACGCTCACCGGTTCGCTGGTGCCCACGGTGATCGACATTCTGAAAGAGGTTGATTTCCACGCCGAGGAACTGCGCCCCGAAGACTTTATGTTCGAAGGCTGGGGCGGCGTGCAATGCGTCGAAGCCGGTGGCCCGCCTGCGGGTACGGGCTGCGGCGGTTATGTCGTCGGCCAGACCGTCAAACTTCTGAAACAGCACCACATGCTCGAAGACACCGATGTTGTGATCTTTGACGTCCTTGGTGACGTGGTTTGCGGCGGTTTTGCAGCACCCTTGCAGCATGCTGACCGCGCTGTGGTCGTCACCGCCAACGATTTTGACAGCATTTACGCGATGAACCGCATCATCGCCGCCGTCGAAGCCAAGTCGAAAAACTACGGCGTCCGTCTTGCCGGATGTGTGGCGAACCGCTCGAAAGACACAGATGAGGTCGACCGCTATTGCGACACCGTCGGGTTCAAGCGCATCGCCCATATGCCCGATTTCGACGCCATCCGCCGCTCGCGCCTGAAGAAAAAGACGCTGTTTGAAATGCCCGACGAAGACGACATCCTCGTGGGCCGCGCCGAATACGTGAGCTTGGCTGAAAAGCTGTGGAATTCGGTTGGCGAAGACCCGCTTTTGCCCGCGCCCCTGCCCGATCGCGAGATTTTTGAACTGCTTGGATTTGATTGATGAGTTACGAGGCCACCCGCCAGCGTCTTGAGACGTATTTTGACCGGACCGCATCCCGCACATGGGAAGCGCTGACGTCTGACGCGCCGGTCAGCAAAATCCGTCAAACGGTTCGCGAAGGCCGCGATGCAATGCGCGAAACGATGCTTGCGGCGTTGCCTGCGGATTTGACCGGTGCGCGCGTCCTCGATGCAGGCTGTGGCCCCGGCCAGATGGCGATTGAACTTGCCTTGCGCGGCGCAGACGTTGTTGCCGTGGATATTTCGCCCTCGCTGATCGACGTGGCGCAGAAACGCACGCCCGATCGGCTGGCCCGGCGCATTTCCTACCACGCCGGGGATATGCTCGACGCGCGCCACGGTCGCTTTGACGCCGTCATCGCGATGGACAGCCTTATCCACTACACCGCGCCCGATATCGCGGTGGCCATTGCGGGATTGACAGATCGCACCAGCGGTTCAGTTGTCTTCACCATCGCGCCGAAGACGCCGATGCTCACCGCAATGTGGTGGGCGGGCAAGGCCTTCCCGAAAAGCGATCGTTCGCCTGCGATCCAACCGCACAAAACCGCGACGATCGCCCATGAATTGCGCAATCTGAACAACAAAACCCGTCTGCGCGAAGTCGGCACGATTTCCCGCGGCTTTTACATCTCTCAGGCGACGGAGGCGCGTGCATGATCATCCCGCGCAGCATCGTCAAGAACCTCGGTTTGCGGTTTCTGCCCTTTGCAGATGCCGCCAGCGAGGATCTGCCCCTTGGGCAGCTCTTGCGGCTGTCGCTGTTCCAGATCTCGGTCGGAATGGCCTCGGTGATGCTTTTGGGCACGCTCAACCGCGTGATGATCGTGGAATTGTCCGTCCCCGCGATGATCGTCGCGATAATGATCGCTCTGCCGGTGCTTGTCGCGCCGTTCCGCGCGCTTTTGGGCTTCCGCTCGGACACCCACAAAAGCGCCATCGGCTGGAAACGCATCCCTTACCTCTGGTTCGGTTCGCTTTGGCAATTTGGTGGCCTCGCTATCATGCCGTTCGCGCTTTTGATCCTTGGCGGACAACAGACACTAGGCCCAAGCTTCGCCGGAGAGATCGGCGCGGGCCTTGCGTTCCTCTTGACCGGCCTTGGTCTTCATATGACGCAAACCGCCGGATTGGCGCTGGCGTCTGACCGCGCGACGGATGAAACACGACCCCGCGTCGTGGCGCTTCTTTACGTTATGTTCTTGATTGGAATGGGTATTTCCGCGCTCATCGTCGGTTACCTCTTGCGCGATTTCTCAAACCTGCGCCTGATCCAGGTCGTTCAGGGCACCGCCGTCATGACGATCCTGCTCAACATCATCGCGCTTTGGAAGCAGGAAAGCGTCCGCCCGATGAGCCGCGAAGAACGCGCGCAACCGCGTCCCAAATTTGCCGATGCCTGGGCTGATTTCACAAACGGCGGCGATGCCGGTCGGCTTTTGGCCGTGGTCTTCCTCGGCACAATGGCCTTCAACATGCAGGATGTGCTGCTGGAACCCTATGGCGGCGAGATTCTCGGGCTTTCGGTGTCGGCCACCACGGTTTTGACCGCGCTTTGGGCCAGCGGCGCGCTGATCGGCTTTGCCTTGGCTGCGCGGTGGCTGAAACAGGGGTTCAGCCCCTACCGGATGTGCGTGCGCGGGCTGCTGACCGGGATCGCTGCGTTTTCTGCCGTCATTTTTGCCGATCCGATGAACTCACCGGCGCTCTTTTACGTCGGCGCGACGCTCATTGGCCTTGGCGGCGGGCTCTTTGCCGTTGCCACGCTGACCGCCGCGATGACCCTGCCGATGGGCGAGAAAGCCGGGCAAGGGCTTGCGCTTGGCGCATGGGGCGCGGCACAGGCCACGGCCGCCGGCATCGCCATCGCCATTGGCGGCACTTTGCGCGACACCGTCAGCGCCATCGTATCAACCGGCGCACTGGGCGAGGCGTTGAACACGCCCGGCACTGCGTATTCGGTCGTCTATCACATTGAGATTGCACTCCTTTTCGGAACGCTCGTCGTTCTCGGCCCGCTAGTGCGTCTTGCATTTATGAAACCACAACAACCCACCAAGGAAACCAGCGGTATCGGGCTTGCTGATTTCCCCACCTAACCCACGGAGGGACTATTCATGGTCGGTGTAACATTCTTCGGGAACTTCGATCTCGCCAGCCTCGCAATCTGGGGATTTTGGATCTTCTTCGCAGGTCTGATCTATTACCTGCAAACCGAAAACATGCGCGAAGGCTATCCGCTTGAGATGGAAGACGGCACGCCGTCGCCCAATCAGGGGCCCTTCCCGGTGCCAAAGCCTAAAACCATCACAACGTTTGACGGCAAAGAGGTCGTGGTGCCCTCGCCCGAAAACGAAGCCGCGCACCGGCGCGACAATCTGGCGATGGAGAAAACCGAAACCTCCGAAGGCTTCCCGCAAGTGCCTACCGGCGACGCAATGGCCGACGGTGTTGGCCCCGCGTCCTGGGTTCCGCGCGAAGATGCGCCCGAGCTTGACGCCCACGGCCACCCGAAAATCCAGCCCATGACCGGGCACGAGGATTTCTTCGTCTCTGCGGGTCGCGATCCGCGCGGCATGCCGGTTCTGTCCAAAGATGATCAGGTCATCGGCCACATCAGCGACATGTGGATCGACGCCGCCGAGCAGGAAGTCCGGTATCTGGAATTTGAACTGGAAAGCGAACACGGCTCGGGCAAACGCCTTGTGCCAATGACGCTGTCCAAGGTCACGCCGCGTTGGGTCAAGATTGCCTCGCTGCATTCCAGCCGGTTTGACGGCGTGCCTCAGACGGCCAGCGCGAAACAGGTGACCAAGCTGGAAGAAGAGAAAATCTGCGGCTGGTACGCCGGCGGCACGATGTACTCCTAAAGACCACGCGATCTGGGCGCCCCGCTCGACCGGGGCGTCT
>CALLWO010000096.1 GCA_938016355.1 uncultured Boseongicola sp.
TCTGGGGGCGATGGCCACGTCCGATCCCCTCGCCGACATTGCGATCGGCAGCGACTATTACCCCGACGACGGGGCCACCGTGATCATCCGCGCCAGTATCGGGTCGGGGCCCGCGTTGCGGCTGACCGGTCCGGGCGTTGACGGCGCGGTGACGCTTCAGCTTGAAGGCCTGCCAGACCGGTTTTGGAAAGCGCGCGCCGCGCGTCTGAGATACCCGATGGGGTTTGATCTATTCTTTGTCGATGGTGCCCGCGTTGTTGGCGTGCCGCGATCCACGACTGTGGAGGAGTTGTAATGGCATATGTCGCAACACGCGGTGGCGAACGGGCCATCGAACAATCCGAGCGGCTCTTTCGTGAAGAGATGGGGTCTTTTGACCGCTACCGCGTTGAAGAGGTCAAGAAAAGCCTGCCTTATCTGATCGATCGGGTCATGGGCGAGGCCTCGCTTTACGACGAAGATCTTGCCGCGCTCGCTTTGGCCCAAACCGGCGGAGAGCTTTACGAGGCTGTTTTGCTGTTGCGCGCCTGGCGGACCTCGCAGCCGCGATTGCAGGTGGCCGCGCCGATTGAGCAAGACACCTTGTTCACCCATCGCCGCATCTCTGCAGCGTTCAAGGACATTCCAGGCGGGCAGGTCTTGGGGCCGACGCTGGACTACGCGCACCGCATTTTGGCAACGGATGTGCTGCAGGGCGAAACTTACGCACCTGACCCCGTAGAACCTGCGGCCGACCCATCGCCAGCCTATCAGCCCAGCGTCAGCGCATGGCAGGCCGACAACGATCTGCTGGATCCCCCGGCAGAGGATCTGACCAAAGGCAACGATATTCCTGACCTCACGCGCGAGCCGCTGCTCTTTCCATCCAAACGCGCCCATACGCTGCAAAGCCTCGCGCGGGCCGAAACCGGCGGTGTTCTGGCGCTCGGTTATGCTGCCATGCGCGGCTATGGACAGGCGCACCCGACGGTCAACGAATTGCGTCTGGCCGAAGCAGATATTGCCGTCATCCATCCCGACGGGCGGCAATTCTCGGCTGGTCGGGTCAAGGTCTCTCAGGCCGAAGTTGTCGACAAGAAGGGTGAGAAGCTGGGCATCGGCTATGCCGCGACCTTTGGTTGGAACGAGGTCAAATGCATCGCGGCGGCCACGCTCGACCTCAATAGCCCCGGTGCAGAAAAAGGCTCGGCCACCGAAGAGGAATTTTTCCTCTACCATACCGAAGGCGTCGAAAGCTCGGGCTTCTGTATCCATTTCAAGCTGCCGCATTACGTCACGTTCCAGTCCTCGCTGGATGCGATGCGGGATGCGAAGGCCAAGAAGGGGGCGGGCGCGTCCAAGCAACAGGAACCGGCGGAATGAGCCTCTCAACTCTCACAAAACCTTGGGAAGCGATGAGCTACGGCTTCCTTGACGGCTCTGCCAAGCGCGAGTTGCGTCGCAAGATGCTGAAATCCGTGGCGGTGCCGGGATGCCAGATGCCCTATGCCAGCCGCGAGGTGCCGATGGCACGCGGTTGGGGCACGGGCGGGCTTCAGGTCTCGCTGACGCTGGTGAACCCGCAAACACGCGTAAAGGTCATTGACCAAGGCGCGGATGACAGCGTGAACGCGGCGTCGATCCGGCGCTTTATTGCGCGGGTTGCGGGGACGCACACAACAATGGACACGCTGGAAGCGGATCTCATCCAATCGCGCCACCGCATCCCCGAGGAAATCCTGCGCGAAGACCAGGTCTTGGTGTTGCAAGTTCCGAACCCAGAGCCGCTGCGGCCTGTTCAGCCGAATATGTCTATCGCGCGCCAGATGCATGCGGATGCAGACTATGGGCGAATGTGGTTGCAGCTGTACGAGCAGATCGTGCGCTCGGGTCGGGTTATGCAAGGTGCAAGCTATCCCAGTCTTGTGAATGGTCGTCACGTCATGACGCCGTCACCTATTCCACGTTGGGATGTTCCTAAACTGCATATGGCCAAGCACCTGACGATCCTGTCGGCGGGTCGGGAAAAGCGCATCTTCGCGGTCCCGCCCTTTACGCGGGTTGAGCCATTGGTGTTCTCGGATGTGCCCTACAAGGTCGAAGGGCATGGGCACCTGACCTGCACCCGCTCCGGCACCACGGGCTTTTTCATGAACGAAATCCCACAGGATGACGGCAGCTCCGCCTTTGAGGTGTCGGACAGCGAATGGGGTGTGAAGACCATTCGCGCGCACGATGGAGAAGGCGAAAGCCGGGGTGAAACCTGGTACAAAGACGGGGAGATGCCGCAATGACCCTGACACTTGACGCGCCGCGCATTGTTGAAACGCGCCCGCTGCTTGAGGTGCATGGCGTCTCCAAATCCTACGGAACCGTACAGGCCGTGCGCAATGTCTCGGCCCACGCCTATCCCGGAGAGGTGCTTGGTATTGTTGGTGAAAGCGGATCGGGGAAATCGACGCTGCTGCGGATGATGAACCTTGAAGAGATCCCCGAGACCGGCAGCTACACGCTCGACCTGCCGGATGTGTCCGGCAATCTCTTTGAACTGGACCGTTTCGCCCGTCGGATGCTTTGCGCGACCAAGATCGGAATCGTATATCAGAATCCCCACCTGGGTCTTTTGATGAAGCATTCCTCGTCAGGCAATGTGGCCGAACGCCTTCTGGTCGCGGGCGAGCGCAGCTTTGCGACCTTGCGGCAAGCCGCAACTGAAGCGCTGGAGGCCTCCGAGTTTCCTCTGGATCGCCTTGACGCGCCGCCGATTGAGCTCTCGGGCGGGATGCAACAGCGGGTGCAGCTGGCCAAGGCGATTGCGCTGGAACCGGCGCTCTTGCTCTTGGATGAGCCAACAACGGGATTGGATGTGAGCGTGCAGGCCCTGGTGCTGGATACGCTCAAGCGTCTTCAGCAGGACCGACAGATCACCATGGTGATCGTCAGCCATGACCTTGGGGTCATCCGCACGCTGGCGGACCGGGTGATGGTGATGCGGCGCGGCGAAGTGGTTGAGACCGGGCTTGCGGATCAGATTTTCCAAGACCCGCAGCATCCATACACACAACAACTGGTGCACGCGAAGCTATGACACAGGTATTGGAAATCGACAGGCTCAAAAAGGGCTTCTCGCTGCATCATCTTGATAAGGATATTCCGGCGTTCGAGGATGTTTCCTTCAGCGTCGCGGCTGGCGAATTTGTGCTGCTCAAGGGGGCAAACGGTGCTGGTAAATCGACGCTGCTGCGCACGCTCTATCGGTCTTACCTGCCGCTGGCCGGCGAGATCCGGTTTCATTCCAGCCATGGCGTGATTGACCTCGCGCGGGCTGCAGACGTGGATGTCGCGCACTTGCGGCGCACGGAAATTGGGTTTGTCACGCAATTCCTGACAGCGCGCCCGCGCGTGAGAGCAGAGGCCATCGTGGCCGAACCTTTGCGCCTCGCAGGATGGGAGCCGGAAGCCGCTTTGGACGCCGCCCGCAAGGCGCTTGCAACCTTTGGAGTGAAGCCAGACCTGTGGGCTGCCTATCCGACAACCTTTTCTGGCGGCGAGCAGCAAAAGGTCAATCTGGCCCGCGCTCTGATCTTGCCACAGAAACTGTTGATGCTTGACGAGCCAACCGCCTCGCTTGACGCAAATGCGCGCAGGGCTCTGGTGGCCCGGCTGAAAGAGCTGAAAGATCAGGGCACGGCGATGATCGGCGTGTTCCATCATCCTGACGATGTGATGCATTTGATTGACCGGATTGTCGACCTGACCCCCGATGCAGTGCCTCAAGAGGAGCGAGATGATGTGGCTCTCTGACGTAAAACTCATCCTGGCGGACCGGATCATCGAGAACGGCGCGCTGCTGATCGAAAACGGTATGATCGCCGAAATCGCCGAAAGCACAGGCCAGCCATCTGGCTTCACCGTCTTTCCGGGCTTCATCGACATGCACGGCGACATGATCGAGCTTGAACTGGAGCCGCGCCCCAAGGTCGATTTCCCCATGGCGGTCGCGGTCGGTCATCTGGATGCGCGGCTTGCCGCGGCTGGGGTGACGACGGCCTATGCCGGCGTGTCTTTCTCGCGCAGCGCAAAAGACGGCGAGCGCCGGTCCTTTGAACATACAAGCGCGATCATTCGCGCGCTCAAAGACAGTATTCAGGGGCTCCGGGTCGATCACCGCATCCATGCGCGGTTTGACATGACCTATACCGATGCCATCGCGGCGCTCGAAGGGTTGCTGGAAGCTGGCGCCGTCGATCTGGTCTCCGTCATGGATCATACTCCGGGTCAAGGCCAGTATCGCAACATCGAAAAGCTGATCGGTTACCGGATGCGGGGCGGGAAAAGCGAAGAAGAAGCGCGCGCCGAAATCCAGACGCGCATGGACAATGCCGTACCAGTGGAACAGATATTGGAGAACCTTCACGACGTCTCGCGGCTCTGCAAGGCATATGGTGTTGCAATGGCCAGCCATGATGACGACACGGTGCAAAAAGCGGGGCTCATGGCGGATATCGGTGCCGTGATCAGCGAGTTCCCCGTAACGATGGAGGCCGCACAGGTTGCGAAGGACCGCGGACTGATGATTGCGATGGGCGCTCCCAACGCCATGCGCGGGCAAAGCTACTCGGGCAATCTGTCCGCGCGCGATGCCCATGCGGCTGGGCTTTTGCACATCTTGGCAGCCGATTATCACCCAGCTGCTATTTTGCCGGCCATCCGCGCTCTTTCTGATTCAGACCCTGAGGGCTTGGTCGGAGCCGTACATCTGGCTTCAAAAAACCCTGCCAAGGCACTTGGCCTCAGCGACCGGGGCGAGGTTGCCATGGGCAAGCGAGCGGACCTTGTCGTCGTCGATGCCAATGACCGGGTTGTTCAAACCATCTGCCGTGGGGAGACCATCTTCTCGAACGGCTCTGGTCCGCGATTTAACGCTCAATCTGAAATAGCCGCTGTCGCGTAACCCAACTTTTACAAAACGGACTCTTACATGTCACAGAAGCAGGTCATTCATTACGCATAATTCATTCGGATGAATCGTGATGCTTGCTTCTGACCTCTCGGCCCTGACCCTTACCGGTGTTTCCAAAGTCTTTGATGAAACACGGGCCGTCGACAATGTTACACTGAAAATCCAACCGGGGCAGTTTGTTGGTGTCATCGGACGTTCAGGCGCCGGCAAGTCCACCATGCTGCGTTTGATCAACCGCCTCATCGATCCCACGCAGGGGTCGATTTCGTTTGGGGGCTCCGAGATCACCAGCCTGCGCGGTCGCGATCTGCGCAACTGGCGTCGCGATTGCGCGATGATCTTTCAGCAGTTCAACCTTGTGGACCGGCTCGACGTTCTGACCAACGTCCTGATTGGTCGGCTGGCAGAGCATGGGTTCCTCAGCTCCATGGCCATGCAATTCACCGATGCCGAGCGCGCGATGGCCCTGCAAGCGCTCGACCGTCTGGATCTGGTCCCGCAGGCCCTGCAACGCGCGGGCACACTTTCGGGCGGACAACAACAGCGCGTCGCGATCGCAAAAGCTCTGGTTCAGCAGCCCAAAATCATGCTGGCCGATGAGCCGATCGCCTCACTCGATCCGGCCAACGCCACCCTGGTGATGGATGGTCTGCGACAGATCAACAAAGAGGACGGACTGACCGTCCTTGTGAACCTGCACACGCTCGACACCGCGCGCGCCTATTGCGACCGGATCATTGCGATGCGCAATGGGCGAGTCTTCTTTGACGGTGTCGCCGCGCAACTGACCGATGATGTGGTGCGTGACATCTATGGCCTCGAAGGCCTGAGAGAATTCAACGAGGCAGTGACGTCGACCCAATCGGTCGCCCTGCCCGCCTGACAAGATATCCAATCGCCAAACCAAACCTTAGGGGGATCTCTGATGAAACTATTGGCAACAACGGCCCTTGTGGCTCTGACGGCAACCGCCGCCATCGCAGACGGCTGGAAAGAAGACTATCAGGTTGTTAAATTCGGCATCCTGTCGGGTGAGAACGAAAAAGACCGGATCGCACGCTATCAGCCGTTCGAAGCCTATCTGGAAAAGGAATTGGGTGTTGAAGTCGAAATCTTCACCGCCGGTGCCTACGATGGCGTGATCCAGGCGCTGGCCGCCGACCAGATCGAATTCGCGTTCCTCGGCTCCTCTTCTTACGCTGCGGCCTATACCGCAATGGATGGCGCGGTTGAACCGCTGGTCAGCCGCCTGCAGAATGATGGCTCGACGGGCTATTACTCGATCATCGTTACACGGTGCGACAGCGGACTGAACGATCTGGCCTCGCTCGAAGGCAAGGTGCTGGCTTTCGCCGACCCAGACTCGACCTCTGGGTACGCGGTACCGTACTTCAACCTTGCAAAAGAAGTTGACCCCAAGACCTACTTCTCGGCGATCCCGTTCTCTGGCTCGCATGAAGCTGGCGTGGCTGGTGTTGTCCAAGGCACGTTCGACGCGGCAGCCACGTACATGACGAACGAAACCTCGGGTATCGTACAGCGTATGGTCGACAAAGGCATGATCGAAGACGGCGAAGCCTGCCCGATCTGGCAGTCGCCGGAAATTACTTCCGGTCCGCTAACCGCACGCGCAAACCTCCCGCAAGAGCTGATCGACGCAATGCGCACCGCAATGCTGGAGCTGGCCGACAAGGACTTTGCTGCCCTAAAGGAAATGTCCGGCGGTGAAACCTCCACGCAAAAAGACTGGATCGCGGTGGACAAAGACCGCTACCAGTGGATCGTGGATATGCGCGACTGGCTGAAAAAAGAGCGCCGCTCGTAAACGAAAAGACAAGGACCCTCGCCCCAACGGCGGGGGTCCTTGCTTTCTGGGATTTTCGACATGACCGCTGCCGCTGATGTGACGCCCTTGCGTCCCATGGACCAATTCGAATTGGACTATGCCGCCCAAAGAAAGCGGGCGAAGCTTGGTTGGCTGATCGCCAGCGTCCTTTTTTTCGCTTTCTTCGCCTTTTCGGCGTGGCTCGGTGACTTCTTCAAAGTCACTCAGGTCACACTTCCGGACGGCTCGCGCGATTGGCGCTGGATCATTCCCGCAGGGCTGCCGCGCCTCGGCGAATTTATTGAGAAAACGATCCCAGTTTTGCGGTGGGAGAGCCTTGGCGCTGATTTTGCCGAATGGTTCTGGCGCTGGAAAGTCTGGTTGAACCTGTTGATTGAGACGGTCCTGATTGCCTTCATGGCAACGGCCCTTGGCGTCTTCGGCGGGTTTGTGATGTCCTTCCCCGCGTCGCGCAACCTGGCCCCCAACAAATGGGTGCTATGGATCTGTCGGCGCTATCTTGAGATTGCGCGCACGGTGCCTGAACTGGTCTGGGCGCTGATCTTCGTCTTCTGCTTTTCGGTAGGGCCTATGGCGGGCGTGTTGGCCATCGGGCTTCACACAGCCGGTGCTCTGGGCAAGCTGTATTCGGAAGTGAACGAAAATATCGATATGCGACCGCTGGAAGGCGTGAAGGCCGCAGGCGGCACATGGTTTGACCAAATCCGCTATGGGGCCGTGCCGCAGGTCATGCCAAATATCATCAGCTACACGCTGCTGCGGTTCGAGATCAACGTGCGCGCATCGTCGATCATCGGCTATGTGGGCGCCGGAGGGCTCGGCCAGGAATTTCGTGAGGCATTGTCCTTGCAGGAATATACCGACCTGTCGGCTCTGTTTCTGATCATCTTTGTGACTGTGATGGTCATTGATTATGGATCAGAGAAGCTGCGCCACCGGGTGATCGGACTTGAGAAAGGGCCAGCGACATGACCCCAACAGACGCCCAAATAAAAGTTTGGATGGACAAACAGCCGCAGGCTTTTCGCGACGCACCCGCCGTGCGCCTCCGCAAGATCAGCCTTTGCGCGCTTTTCATAGGGCTCTTTGCCTGGTGCCTTTATGATTTCAACTTTTCACCTGAACGGATCTGGGTCGGTCTCCAACGGCTCGGAACAGTGATCTCGTTCATGTTCCCGCCGCATCTTTGGGAAACCTGGCCTGAATGGGTCGAGGTGTTTACAGCCCTCGGCGAAACGGTTGCCATGGCGTTTCTCGGAACAGTGCTGGGTCTGATCATCGCGTTCCCCGTGTCTTTCCTCGGCGCCAAGAATATTACGCGCATCTTTTTTCTGCGTCACACAGCGCGACGCGGCTATGACATCATCCGGGCGTTCGAAACCTTGATCCTGGCGCTGATTTTTATCCGGGCGTTCGGGCTTGGTCCTCTCGCGGGCATTCTGGCCATCGCGGTCTCGGAAATCGGGACGTTCGGTAAACTCTTCTCTGAAGCGCTGGAGAACACGTCCAAACGCCCCGTTGAAGGCGTGGTCGCATCGGGCGGATCGCGGTT
>CALLWO010000097.1 GCA_938016355.1 uncultured Boseongicola sp.
GCCGCGTTTGGTCAAATCGGTAAACGGGGTTGATGTGCCGCTTGAAGCGGCGGAGCCATTGCCAGTCAGCACATCGCATTTGCGACAAATCCGCGAGGCGATGCACAACGTGTCAAATGGTCGGCGCGGGACCGCGCGGCGATCACGCATTGTGGCTGAGGGCATGGAGATGGCCGGCAAGACCGGGACGTCTCAGGTGCGCAACATCACGGCGGCGGAGCGCGCACGCGGCGTGTTTCGCAACGATCAACTTCCATGGGAGCGCCGGGATCACGGGCTTTTTGTGGCCTTCGCGCCCTATGACAAACCGAAATACGCGATATCGGTGATTGTCGAGCATGGCGGCGGCGGTTCGAGCGCTGCGGCCCCTCCGGCGCGCGACATTCTGCTTTATGCGCTTTATGGCGACGTTCCGCCGCTTGAGGCTTATCCCAAGGACCAGCGCGAACGCATTCGCACAATGCAGGAAGAGCTTGTCTTGCGCCCCCGTCAGCAAGCGCCGAAAACACCGAGCCGCGCATGAGTTATCTTGAGTACAAAGTCCAAACGGTCCCCACGGGCGCGCGCAAAATCCTGCACGCAAATTGGGCCCTTGTGTTGCTGTTGACTGCCGTTGCCTGCGTTGGATTTCTTATGCTGACGTCTGTTGCGGGCGGCGACGTTGGGCGCTGGGCCGAACCACAGATGAAACGCTTCGCACTCGGCGTCATTGTCATGATGATGATCGGGATGGTGCCGATCTGGTTTTGGCGGTCGATGTCTGGCCTAGCTTATCTAGGCTCGCTCGGGCTTTTGCTTTTGGTCGAGTTTTTCGGGACCATCGGCATGGGCGCGCAGCGCTGGATTGACCTTGGTTTCATGCGTTTGCAGCCTTCCGAAGTGATGAAAATCGCGCTCGTGATGATGCTGGCGGCCTATTACGACTGGCTTCCGATTTCAAAAGTGTCGCGCCCGATATGGGTGATCATACCGGTTGTTCTGATCCTTGTTCCAACCGCGCTTGTGTTGAAGCAGCCCGACCTTGGCACGGCGATATTGCTGATTGCTGGGGGCGGGATCGTGATGTTTTGCGCGGGCGTTTCGTGGTGGTATTTCATCGCGGTGATTGGTGCGGGCGTTGGGCTGATCTATTCGGTATTTGCCTCGCGCGGGACCGATTGGCAGCTTTTGAAGGACTATCAGTTCCGCCGGATTGATACGTTTCTTGACCCATCCACCGACCCGCTTGGTGCGGGTTATCATATCACACAATCCAAGATCGCGTTGGGGTCTGGTGGCTGGACCGGCAAGGGGTTCATGCAAGGCACCCAGTCGCGGCTGAATTTTCTGCCCGAGAAACACACGGACTTTATCTTCACTACACTGGCCGAAGAATTCGGGTTCATCGGTGGCATATCGCTTTTGGGGCTGTACGGCCTGATCATTCTCTTTTGCATCGTGTCGGCGACGCAGAACAAAGATCGTTTTGGCTCGCTTCTGACGCTTGGGATCGGGGCGACGCTGTTTTTGTTCTTTGCGGTGAACATGTCGATGGTGATGGGTTTGGCGCCGGTCGTGGGCGTGCCATTGCCACTGGTTAGTTACGGAGGATCGGCGATGTTGGTGCTGCTGGCGGCGTTTGGATTGGTCCAGTCCGCGCATATTCACAGGCCGCGTAGCCGATGACGAAGGTTTTGTTTTCCGCACCGGACAGCAATTGGGACGAGTATAAAGAAGTGCTTCCTCGCGCCATTGCGGAGGCCGGTGTAACAGCCACAATCACACGCGATTCCGATGCTCATGACCCTGAGGCGGTTGACTATATTGTCTATGCGCCGTCCAGCACACTGCAGGATTTTCGTCCCTATTCGCAGTGCAAGGCCGTTCTTAACCTTTGGGCCGGGGTTGAAGGGATCGTTGGGAACGAGACATTGACGATGCCGCTGGCGCGGATGGTCGATTATGGCCTGACCGAAGGTATGGTCGAATGGTGCGTGGGCCACGTGTTGCGCCACCATCTGGGCATGGACGCGGATATTTGTCGCGATGATCAGGAATGGGTGCCCCATGTTCCGCCGCTGGCGCGGGATCGCAAAGTCTGCGTGCTTGGGCTGGGGGCTTTGGGCCGTGCGGTGGCAGTTTCCTTGCGCAAACTGAACTTTGATGTGACCGGTTGGAGCCGGACTCAAAAGGCGGTCAAAAAGGTGCGCTGTCTGTCCGGGGACGCGGGGTTAAAGGCGGCGCTGGCAAGTTCCGAGATCGTGGTTTTGCTTTTGCCGCTGACCTCTGGAACGGAAAACCTGCTTGATGAAGAGCGTTTGGGCATGCTTCCAAAAGGTGTCGTTATTATCAATCCCGGGCGCGGGCCGCTGATCGACGATGACGCGCTTTTGGCGGCTTTGGATCGCGGACATATCGAGCATGCCACGCTTGACGTGTTTCGCATTGAGCCGTTGCCAAAGGGGCATCGTTACTGGACCCATCCAAACGTCACCGTTACGCCGCATCTGGCCTCGGACACGCGGCCCGACAGTGCGGCGCGGGTAATCGCAGAGAACATCCGCCGCGGCGAAGCGGGCGAGCCGTTTTTACACTTGGTGGACCGGGTGGCGGGGTACTAACGCAGCTTTGGCGGTTTGGCCGGATCCATACCCGGTGCAGATGGCGCAGTCGGTGTATCAGGTTCAGGTAAGTCAAATCGCAGGCCAACGCGTGCAAGTGTTGCAGCCATTGGATCGGACGCGCGGAAAAAGACCACATCCAATTCCCCGGCCTCAAGCCCTGAGAAGACAAGTGCCTCGTCGATCATGCGGGCAAGCGATGGTTCGGAACCCGGAAGCGCGTCAATGATCGCCAACAGATGCCCGCGGCGCGCGTCGCGATAGGTGACGGCCGCGAGGTAGGCCATGCTGGCAAGGCCAGACGCCTGCGCGAGTTTTGCGTCGATGCCTGTCAGAAGCGTATCCGGAAGGCCAAGTGGTGGATGGAGTTCATCCACATGCGCGGTCAATTCTTCCGGGGCCTCGGACAATGTGTCGTGCAGCCACTCAACCGCCTCTGGCGGAATGAGGATGGAGGAGGGCGCAACGCCAAGGTTCACACCCAGTCCAATTCCCTGACCGGCAAGAAGTTCAGTCACGACCCGCCCGGAAAGCGCGGCATAGGGGGCGATGTCGCCAGTGAACTGGCTGAGCCGATGGTCGCGGTCAAAGACAAGGACGAAACGGCCATCTTCGGTGTCAAAGATATGCGGTTCGATCCGGTCGCCATCCGCTTCCTTGATCAAGAGGAGGAACAATTCGCTGTCAGCGAGCCGTTCATAAAAGCGCAGGCGTGCGGCGTCGTTGTCAGGGGCGTCGATCATCAACGCGTGTGCGGTATCAAGAGGTGTTTCGGTCAATTGAGGGCCTCGGCGACGCGGTGACGCAAGATCGGAAGCGTCCCGGCTTCGAACCACGGGTTCTTTTTGATCCAGCCGGTGTTGCGCCATGACGGATGGGGCAGGGGGATCGCGTTTGGAAGATGGTCGCGCCAGGACGCGACGGTTTCGGTGACGCCGGTCTTGGTGCCCAGATGCCAGGATTGGGCATAGCCGCCAATGAGAAGCGTCAGGCGCACGGATTGCAGTGCGTCGACGATAGGCGCGCGCCATGTGGCGGCGCAAATCTTTGGAGGCGGGAGGTCAGACCCGCTGGCGTTGTAACCGGGAAAGCAGAATGCCATTGGCACGATGGCGATGCTGGACCGGTCATAGAAGGTCTCTTTGTCGATCCCCATCCAATCGCGCAAACGATCACCGGAGCGATCCCAAAACGGACGCCCGTCCTCGTGCACGCGGATGCCCGGCGCCTGCCCCGCGATGAGAATGCGTGCGCTTTCTTCAAACCAAACGATGGGACGGGGGCGGTGTGCGGTCTTTGTCGCGGCAAAACGATCTGCGCAGATCGTGCAGGCTTTCAGGTCTCTTTGTATCTGGTCGATCTTTGTCCCCATGAAAGCCGATTACCGGCATGTCCGGGGAAGGTCCACACACGCTTGCTTGACATCTGTTCGATATTTCGAGAAATATAGAAATATGATTCGAGCAAATGATCCTGACCTTGATGTCACCCGCGCAGCGTCCTCTTTTGCGGCCCTTGGCTCTGAACAGCGCCTTGGTGTGCTTCGTGTTCTGGTTCGTGCGGGGCCAGACGGCTTGACGATTGGGGAACTGGGCGAGCGATCCGGTGTCACCGGATCGACCCTGACCCATCATATGAAGATATTGACGACGGCAGGTTTGGTCAGGCAAGCGCGCAAAGGACGGCAGATTATTTGCGTCGGCGCGGCCTATGACGAGATGCGCATTCTGTCGGATTATCTGTTGAACGAGTGCTGCGCAGATAGCAGCGAGCCGAGCAAAGGGCACGACCATGGCTGACGTTTCTCAACCAAAATTCAACTGGCCAAAGATTGACCGGGCGTGGTTGGCGGTGGTGGTCCTGCCGCTCATCATTGCAGCCTTTGACTTTGCCCAAGCCATTGAAACGGTTCGGTTTGCGTTGGATGCCATGGGCAATACCGGGGTTTTTATCGCGTTTGCAGTTTTGGCGGTTGGATACCTGAAAGCGACGGGCGCCGAAGCAATCCTTGCCCGCGCGTTTGAAGGGCGCGAGGGGCGCATGATCCTGATGGCCGCGCTTCTGGGCGGGCTTTCACCGTTTTGTTCGTGCGAAGTCATTCCGTTCATAGCGGCAATGCTGGCTGTTGGCGCGCCGCTTTCGGCTGTGATGGCGTTCTGGCTTGCCTCGCCCTTGATGGATCCGGCGATGTTTTTGATCACGGCTGGCACATTGGGCTTGGATTTTGCGGTCGCGAAGACCCTTGCGGCGGTCGGATTGGGGCTTTTTGGCGGTGCGACGGTGTATTTTCTCAAAGCTTCGCCGGTCTTTGCGGACCCGTTGAAGGCACAATCGGCGTCAAAGGGGTGCGGTTGCGGGCCATCGCCGTTTTCCGGTCAGACCGAGTGGAAATTCTGGAAAGAAGCGCCGCGCCGCGTGATTTTTCGCGATACCGTTATTGAAAACGCGCTGTTCCTCGGGAAGTGGCTGTTGCTGGCCTATATGTTCGAAGCGCTGATGCTGGCCTATGTCCCGGCCGAATTTATCGCGAGTTTCCTCGGCGGCGAGGGTATGCGCCCGGTTGCGATGGGAGCACTGATCGGTGCGCCTGCTTATCTGAATGGCTACGCCGCAGTCCCGTTGGTCGATGCGCTTTTGACCCAAGGCATGGCGCCGGGCGCGGCAATGTCGTTCGTGCTTGCGGGCGGGGTGAGCTGCATCCCCGCCGCGATTGCGGTTTGGGCGTTGGTGAAGCCGCGCGTCTTCGTGGCTTACCTGAGCATTGCGATGGTCGGATCCTTTATCGCGGGTATTATTTGGTCATTCGTCGCGATCTGATGGGGACCTGACTTGCCCCAGCGACGCGGCTGGTTTATCCCCGATTGAAGACCAATCGGAGGGGCCGATGTACCGCGTCTGGAATTTCGTTACCAACTATTCGCTTCTACTAATTTTCGGAGCATTGATTGCGCTGGTTTGGGCAAACATCGATGCGACGAGCTATCACCATTTTGTAGAATTTGAACTCGTTCACGATTTCATTATCGGGCACCCGCATTACGATGCGGCCGGTGTGGTCGAGTACAGGTCTTTGACGCTGCATTATCTGGTGAATGATGTCTTGATGGCGTTTTTCTTTGCCATTGCAGCCAAGGAAGTCTGGGAAGCGGTCATTCTCAAGAACGGCAGTTTGCGCGGCCGGAAGGCGGCCACGCCCTTGTTTGCAACGGCTGGTGGCATGTTCGGGCCGATCGCGGTTTACCTTGGGATGGCGGCGTTTCTGGGGTCGGACGTGTATGACGCGGTGGCCAACGGATGGGCTATTCCAACGGCGACAGACATAGCATTTAGCTATTTGGTCGGGCGCATCGTCTTTGGGGCGGGACACCCGGCTGTGCGTTTCTTGCTGCTTCTCGCGATTGCAGACGACGCAGCGGGCCTGATCATCCTGGCGATTTTCTACCCCTCGGGCCAGCTAGCTCCAGAGTGGCTGTTGCTGTCGCTTGGCGCAGCGGTTGGGGCCTATGTGATCTTTAACTGGGGTCCACGCATGATGGATCGTGGCGATCAATTGCGCCGCCGCTCCACATGGGTTCGCGAGAAACTGACCTTCTGGCCATACCTCGTTGCAGCATGTCTGAGCTGGTATGGCTTTCAGGAAAGTGGTCTGCACCCTGCGCTGGGCCTTTTGCCGATTGTCCCTGTGATCCCACATGCGGATCGCGCGTTTGGTATCTTTAGCGAAGCTGAACAATATCTGACGGATTTGCTGAACCAGTGCGAGCATATGTTGAAACATCCGGTTGAGATCATCTTGTTCTTTTTCGGATTGATGAATGCGGGCGTAGAGTTTTCGGCGATTTCCGAGCCGACATGGCTGGTGCTTGCCGGTCTTATCATCGGCAAACCTTTTGGCATCCTGTTGTTTGGCTGGTTTGCGGCGGGGCCGATGAAGCTTGGTCTGCCGCAGGGTATGCGGACGATCGACTTGTTCGTAATCGGCTGTGTGGCGGCGATTGGCTTTACCGTTTCGCTCTTTATCGCGACGGTCGCGTTTGACGCAGGTCCGGTGCAGGATGCGGCCAAGATGGGCGCGCTTCTGAGCTTCTTTGCGGCGATCATTTCCATCGTGGCAGGGATCGTCACAAAGGTGGAAAAAATCGAGAACTAAGTCTGAAACAGCCGGGCCCGATAACGTGGCCCGGCTGCATCGGCGTGACTTTGCCTAAGGTTGGTTAACCTTCGCAATTGCGTCCCCCCCACTCAATCGGTCATAATGTTGCCAAAGGGCCATGAAAGGTCTGTTTTGCTGGTTGGTTAAAGATCAGTGAAAATGAGGCATAGCGAGCGATCGTATGATCGAATTCGACAACGTTAGTAAGTCGTTCTGGACGGGCGAACGTCGCAAGGTCATCTTGGACCA
>CALLWO010000098.1 GCA_938016355.1 uncultured Boseongicola sp.
CTCCATCTCGGCGATCACTCGCATCGCCCCGTCGCGGTCAATCCGCTCCAAATTCAGCGGGTCACCATGGCCGGCGGACACCGCCCTCTGGCTAAGGTCCATGTGGTCGAGCGTTTCCAATTCAGATGCGTCAGGATCATAGTCAGAGAGGAATTCGATGGTGGCTGATCGCCCATCGGGCGTCGCCAGCGTCGCCTCAATATCGATCCCGAACCGGCGCGCCATCGCATAGATCTCCGCCCGCGTCAGCCGCGCCGAAATTTGACGAGCGCCATAGACCATCGGGTCTTCCCATGGCATGACCGGGCCCGCTTCCTCCCAATCCCACCCGTTTTTCTCGGTCCCTTTCGTGGCAGCCACCGCGCGCAATGCGCGCCCGTTGTGAAAAACAACGGCCCTGTTGACCGAACGCACCTTGCCTTCGCTCCAGCTATCAAGCCGCAGCACGTAAGCCTCCGGCAACAAGAACGACAAGGTTTTCGCAATCCCCTCATTAAAGGTCACGTCAATCAGGCAATACCCGGGCCGGGCTTCAAGCAAAAAACATCCCGGCAAGGCCATAGCCCACGTCGCGCCCCGAAGCCGTGCATTGGCCGCGTCCTGGATTTCGCACGCCCGCAACCGCCCTCCCGACACCACTGACAGCGGCCCCAAAAGCGCGCGCGCGCCTCCGATCAAGGCCGCCTCGACCTGCTCAAACGGGACTTGGACCAAAACGAAGCCTTGGTGTGTGTCGGTTATTTCACTCATTCAACGAAGGTAATCAGAAGAATATGGCGATGATTTGAAATCTTAGACCACACCGAAACAGCTCAGAACGTGTACCCGAACCGCGCAATGTCTTCGGCGCATTTCTCGGCAACGATCTCGCGCGCCGCGTCCGAATAGGCGTCACGATACTTCGGGCGCGTGGAAGCGTTGCGATGCGGCAGATCGCTTTTGATCCCAAGGCGCGCACAAATGGCCGAAAAGTCCTGCGAGAAAGTCTCGAACCGACCGATTTCATCGACGATCTGCTCGCCGTCCGAGTTGCTTACATACTCCCATTGAATCAACGGGTTCGGCGGCACGAAATTCAACAGGAACGTCTCAAAATCACTGTCGAGTGCAAGCGCATTATTTGCGCGCCGCGCGTCGCCTTTGGCATAAGAATAAATCGACAAAAGCCGGTCCCAGGGGTTGCGTACAAAGGCAAAGCTGAACGCCGCGTCATAACGCCCGCCTCCGATCTCATCCCTGATACGACTTGCTGTGGCGTGACCTCCACCGGGATAAAGCCCGTAGTGATCGACTGACTTATCGCGCTTGATCCGCCGCGCCGCGCTTTGCACAAGTCGCTGCCCCGGCCCCAGCGCATAGGGCTTCAATGCCCGCGTAACACTGGTGCCACCATTCTTCGGAATGTGGACAAAAATGAATGCCGTCCGCTGTCCGATCATCGCCCGTAAATGGCCGCGATCCGGGCAACGGCAGCCTCGGCTGTCATTTCTTCGCTCTCGCCGGTGCGCCGACTTGTCACCTCAACCACGCCGTTCTTCAGCCCGCGCGGCCCGACCGTGATCCGCCACGGCAGACCAATCAGATCCATCGTTGCGAACTTGCCACCGGCGCGCTCGTTGCGATCATCATAAAGCGGCTCAAGTCCGGCATTCGTCAGCGCGGTTTCAAGGCTCTCGCACGCCGCATCGGTATCCGCATCGCCTTGGCGCAGATTGACAATCCCGCAATGGAACGGTGTGACACCTTCGGGCCAGATGATGCCCTTGTCGTCGTGGCTCGCCTCGATAATCGCGCCCAACAGGCGGCTGACGCCAATCCCGTGGCTGCCCATATGGACGGGCACGGGCTTGCCATCGGGGCCCTGAACCGTGGCGCCCATGGCTTCTGAATACTTGGTGCCGAAATAGAAAATCTGCCCCACTTCGATCCCGCGGGCCGAGCGCTGACGCTCCGCGGGCACCTTGGCAAATTCCGCTTCATCGTGGGTCTCGTCCGTGCGCGCATAGCGCGACGTGAATTCACTCAGAACCGCTTCGCATTCCTCCACGCTGTCATAATCAATCGCCCGGTCCCCGAACTTCAGATCGGTGATATCGCTGTCATAAAACACCTCGGATTCGCCCGTGTCCGCCAGCACAAGAAACTCGTGAGTGTAATCCCCACCGATTGGCCCACCATCGGCGCGCATCGGAATCGCCTGCAAACCAAGCCGCTCATAAGTGCGCAGGTAAGTGACCAGATGCCGGTTGTACGCGTGCAGCGCATCTTCCTTGGTCAGGTCGAAATTATACCCGTCCTTCATCAGAAATTCACGCCCGCGCATCACCCCAAAACGCGGGCGCATCTCGTCGCGAAACTTCCACTGAATGTGGTACAACGTCAGCGGCAAGTCCTTATAGCTCGACACATTCGCGCGGAAAATATCCGTGATAAGCTCTTCATTGGTCGGCCCGAAAAGCATGTCGCGCCCCTGACGATCGGTGATGCGCAACATCTCCTGCCCGTAATCGTCATACCGCCCGCTCTCGCGCCACAAATCCGCCGATTGGATCGTGGGCATCAACATCGGAATGTGACCCGCGCGCTGCTGTTCTTCGTGCACAATCTCTTCGATCCGGCGCAGCACTTTATAGCCAAGCGGCAACCACGAATAAATCCCGGCGGACGCCTGCTTGATCATACCAGCGCGCAACATATAGCGGTGGCTCACAATCTGAGCTTCCGACGGCGTTTCCTTCAAAACAGGCAGAAAATAACGGCTAAGACGCATCAGCGCGGGCCCCTTACGGCAAGAATTTCATCCCGTTTTGACTAGGCCATCCAAGCGCCACCGGCAAGCCTTGCCCAAAGGGGACAAATTTAATTCAAATTCGCGCGCTTCATTTTTCCAAAAATACTCCGGGGGAGAGGCCCAAAGGCCTCGGGGGCAGCGCCCCTTCCGTGGCTTGCGAAGCCGCGCGGAACCGGCGATACCTGTGCCAGATCAAGTCAAAGGAACGCCCATGGCGCTGCCGGTTCGCGATCAGATGAAATATTGGGGCATCGCGGCGGCGGTGTTTTTCGTCGTGCTCTGGGTGCTCGGCGACGTCATATTGCCGTTCATCCTCGGGGCTGCGATTGCCTATTGCCTCGACCCCATTGCCGACCGGCTCGAAAAGGCGGGCTGTTCGCGCGCATGGGCCACCGGCATCATCACCACGGTCGCGCTTTTGGTCTTTGTCGTTCTGGCCCTGCTCGTCATCCCGACATTAGTGTCACAAACCGCCGATCTGATCGCCACCGCGCCCGAGATGGCCTCGAACCTGCAAACCGCGCTCACCGAACGTTTCCCCGATCTTGGCGATGCCAACTCAACCATTCGCCGCTCGCTGCAATCGATCGCCGAAACCATCCAGTCGCGCGGCGGGGAATTCCTCAATACCGTCCTGTCGTCCTTCTCGGGCATTGTGAACGTCGTTGTGTTGTTCGTGATTGTCCCCGTCGTTGCGGTCTATCTCCTTTATGACTGGGACAATATGGTGGCCAAGATCGACGGGCTTTTGCCGCGCGATCACGCGCCGACCATTCGCGAAATCGCCACGCAGATCGACAAGACAATGGCCGGGTTCATTCGCGGGCAAGGCACGGTGTGCCTGATCCTTGGCATCTACTACGCGGTTGCGCTGATGATCGTCGGACTTAACTTTGGCCTCGTCGTCGGCTTTATCGCCGGAGCCCTGACCTTCATTCCTTACGTGGGCGCGCTTGTCGGCGGGGTTCTTGCCCTTGGCCTCGCGCTCTTTCAGTTTTGGGGGGATTGGGTCTGGATCGTCGTGGTCTGGGCGATCTTCCAATCCGGGCAATTCGTCGAAGGCAATTTTCTGACGCCAAAACTCGTGGGGCAATCCGTCGGCCTGCACCCCGTCTGGCTTCTCTTCGCGCTTTCCGCCTTTGGGGCAATGTTCGGCTTTGTCGGGCTGCTTGTCGCCGTGCCCGTTGCCGCCGCCCTCGGCGTCGTCTTGCGGTTTGGCATCGCGCGCTACCACGGATCACGGCTCTATCAGGGGCTTTCGGGCGACCCGTCCGAAGACGACTGAAATGGCAGAGCAGCTTTCGTTTGATTTGCCGGTGAAAACCGCGCTTGGACGCGATGATTTCTTCATCTCGGCGGCCAATGCGCTGGCGGTTCAACGTCTGGACGCGACCGAGGACTGGACGCTTTCAAAACTCATCCTCGTTGGTCCCAAAGGGGCCGGGAAAACCCACCTGGCCCATATCTGGGCCGATGCAAACGCCGCATGCTTCCTCACGCCAGACGACTTGGCCGGGCTTGATCCAGCGTCGCTTCACACCCCGGTCGTCCTTGAAGACGCCGATAGGCTCGCGCCCTCAGATCAGGAAGCGCTCTTTCATCTCCACAATCACCTGGGCGCCAACGGCCTTGCCTTCCTGATGACCGCCCAATCACCGCCCGTGCGATGGCCGCTGACGCTGCCCGATCTCAAAAGCCGGATGCAGGGCACCGACATCGTTTTGATCGACGCGCCCGATGACGCGCTTCTGGCGGCCATGTTCGTCAAACTTTTCACCGACCGCCAGCTTGCGATTGCCCCCGATCTGATCCCGTGGCTGGTCACCCACGCGGACCGCTCGTTTGACGCCGCGCAATCGCTGGTGGCCGCGCTTGACCGTGCCGCGCTGTCGTCAAAACGCGCCATCACGACGCGCTTTGCCCGCGCTGTTCTGGACAAACAGGCCCCGGACGCGCCATAAACGTCATCTTGAGGTCAAAATTAGCGAGTATTTGGTGCGCATATGACTGTGATTACAGATTTTTTGGCCGGTCCAAACTCTGAAGTGACAACGCTTAAGGGCATGGACTTTGATGGCCCCGAACGCTTTTTCAACCGCGAACTGAGCTGGCTCGCGTTCAATTGGCGTGTGCTGGAAGAAGCTGAAAATCCGCGCGTGCCGCTTCTGGAACGCCTGCGGTTCCTGTCCATATCGGCCACCAACCTCGACGAATTCTACACCGTTCGCGTGGCGGGCCTGCGCGAACTGGCGCACGCCGGAAACACGACGCCAGCGGCTGACGGGCGCACGCCTGCCGAGCAGCTTATCCTGATCAATGAAAATGCCCGCGCGCTTCTGGATCGTCAGCAAGACGTCTGGGGCAAGCTGAAATCCGAAATGGGCGCGTCCGGCATTTCGATCCTTGCCGGTGCGGAGCTTTTGGAAAGCGACAAGGCCCATTGCGAAACGATGTTCCTCACGCAGGTCTTCCCGATCCTCTCGCCCCTGGCCATTGACCCCGCGCATCCCTTCCCGTTCATCCCGAACGCGGGATATTCGCTGGCGCTTCAGCTTGAACGCAAATCCGACAAGCGCACATTGCGCGCCCTGTTGCCCATTCCAAATCAGGTCGACCGCTTTATCGCGCTGCCTCGTGACGCCGATGGCGGCGAGCGGTTCCTGCCATTGGAAGAATTGCTGCTTCTTCACCTCGACAGCCTGTTTCCGGGTTATCGCATGAAAGGCCATTGCAACTTCCGCGTATTGCGCGACAGCGACCTTGAAGTCGAAGAAGAAGCCGAAGACCTCGTGCGCGAATTTGAAGTCGCCCTGAAACGCCGCCGCCGGGGCGAGGTTGTGCGCCTCACCATGTCGACAGACGCGCCCAAAGGGCTGAGCCGCGTCATCATGGAAGAGCTTGAAGTCGACGAAGATGAGGTCATCGAGCTTGGCGGGTTGATCGGCCTTGCCGACCTCAAAGAGCTTGTCCTTGACCACCGCCCAGACCTTTTGTGGCCCACCTTCACGCCCCGCGTGCCCGAACGCGTTCAGGACCACGATGGCGACATGTTCGCCGCGATCCGCCAAAAGGACATGCTTCTGCATCATCCGTATGAGACGTTCGACATGGTGGTGCGCTTCCTCAAACAGGCCGCGACCGATCCCAATGTGGTGGCGATCAAACAGACGCTCTATCGCACGTCCCACAACAGCCCGATCGTAAGCGCGCTTTGCGAAGCGGCCGAGGATGGGAAATCGGTGACCGCGCTTGTCGAATTGAA
>CALLWO010000099.1 GCA_938016355.1 uncultured Boseongicola sp.
ACGGCGGTTTGCGCGATATGGACAGCCGTTTGGTGATTCAGGCAGGCGGTCTGCCGATTAAGATCGGCGGCGCATTGGTCGGCGGCATCGGTGTCGGTGGTGCACCATCAGGTGCAATTGATGAGACGTGCGCCCGTGCCGGCCTTGATACGATCGGCGCTGAATAAATAGGAACCGGCCCGCCTTATATTGGGGCGGGTCACTCTATCTGATAGGTGACATCATGCTTCGCACTTTATTTCTCGTATTGTTTGTCGGGGCTGCTGGTCTTGCGCATGCACAAACAGCTCCCTCAGCATCAGACATCGCGTCCTACACTGGTCTGCATCTTGCCGCACATGAAGGTGACGTGGATGAGATAAACAGGTTGATTGCAGCAGGTGCCGACCCAAACGTCCGTGACCGGTCGGAGCGCACACCCGCGCATGTTGCGGCGTTCGCGTCACATGATGACGCGCTAACTGCGCTTGCGAAGGGTGGCGCGGACATGAATGCCCTCGAGGACCGTGTCTATGACGTTTTGACAATCGCAGCTGTTGCGGATGACCCTGAAATGGTTTCGCTGGCAATGGCGCTTGGGAACGCACCAGACCTGATCACCAGCGTCTATGATGGCACCGCGCTCATCGCAGCCGCCCACCTTGGCCATCACGACGTTGTTGCACGCCTGATTGCTGGCGGTGCGCCTTTGGATCATGTGAACAATCTGGACTGGACGGCTTTGATTGAAGCGGTTGTCCTGGGCGATGGCGGACCCGATCATATCAAGACCGTACAGATCCTCGTTGAGGCCGGTGCTGATAGATCTATTGCAGATCGCTACGGCGTGACGCCGCTTCAACATGCAATGTCGCGCGGCTTTTCTGAGATGATTGAACTCTTGAAAGAGGAGCAGTAGCGCCGCTCTCCCTCCCGACAAGACACAGCGTGATCTCACAGAGATGCAGGGCAGTGTTAGGCCGCCAACGGCCGATGACCTCAAGCACGGCGAGAACCTCTTGAGAGCCCATCTTGTAAGAATGCGGTGATGCGGCCAATGTCAGCTTACCGGAAATTGCACTAATGATGAGGTAGGTTTTTGATACTCGATCCCACCCTGACGACTGCTTATGTTCTCCTTGCAGCGGCACTTGCAGTCGCGCCCGGTCCTGATGTGCTCTTCGTCGTGGCAAACGGCATGCAGCATCGCGTAAAAGGCGCAATTGCATCCGCTCTGGGGATAGGGTGCGGCTCGGTGCTTCACGCATTGGCGGCGGCTTTGGGTATCTCTGCGATTGTTGCAGCGTCTCCGACCGCCTTTGAAATCCTTCGATATGCCGGGGCGGCATATCTCGCTTATTTAGGCGTGCAAGCGCTGAGATCTTGGTGGAACTACGCCAACAACCTTGATCCCAAACAAGCCATTGTCGAGATATCCGCTTGGAGTGTCTTTCGGCGTGGTTTGATTACAAATATCCTGAATCCAAAAGTTGTCGTGTTTTACTTGGCGTTGTTGCCGCAGTTCATCAACGTCGAACTCGGCAATGTGGGGCTTCAGATTTTTCTTCTCGGATGTATTCACAACCTCATCGGTGTCACGTTCCTCATTTGCATTGGGCTTGCTGCGGGAAAGGCCTCGGGTTGGCTGGTTAGAACGAGTGTCGGGAAATGGATGGATGGGATCGCCGCGGTTTTCTTTCTTGGGCTTGCTGTTCGACTGTTGGTTTCTGGCAAACCGGAGCACTAGCAGCAAAATCTGTTTATCGACCAAGAGCAGACTTTGATCTCATGATGCCAAACGCTCGCTTCGCCCCACCTGACTGCCTTTATCACGCGCCCTCTTGCCACGTGCCGCGCCTTCGCTTATACGCCGCCGGTGGCCCCTAAATGGGTCGCATAAACCTTATCAAAAACGCCGTGTTCGGCCGCTCCCGTCGCTGGGGGCCGCATCCGGCAAGGAGAAGCGACATGAAACTGAATGAACTCCGGGACAATCCCGGTGCTACCAAAAAACGTAAGCGCATTGGCCGTGGTCCCGGTTCGGGCACTGGTAAGACCGGTGGTCGTGGTATCAAAGGTCAAAAATCCCGTTCGGGCGTTGCAATCGCCGGATACGAGGGTGGCCAGATGCCGCTTTACCAGCGTCTGCCAAAGCGTGGCTTCAACAAGCCGAACCGCAAGGCATTTGCTGTTGTAAACCTGGGCCTGATCCAAAAATTCATCGACGAAAAGAAGATCGACGCTAAGAAAGACATCACCGAAGATGTTCTGATCGAAAGCGGTCTGGTCCGTCGCAAGAAAGACGGTATCCGCGTTCTGGCCAAGGGCGATTTTTCCGCCAAAGCCACGATCTCGGTCACCGGCGCATCGAAGTCGGCTGTTGCCGCTGTCGAAAAAGCGGGTGGATCACTGACGGTCACATCCGCGTCTGCGGCCTAAGGAACGTCTTGTGAGCGGCGCTCTAGCCGCTTACATATCGACAAGGTTTTCCAGCGCTGCCGACCGGGAACCGGTTTGGCGGCGCTTTTCATAAGAGAGACACGTATGGCATCCGCAGCAGAACAGATGGCCTCGAACGTAAGTTGGGGCATGTTGGGCAAGGCAACCGAGCTAAGGCAACGCCTTCTCTTCACCATCGGACTTCTGATCGTTTACCGCATCGGCACCTATATCCCGGTGCCCGGTATCGACGGTCAGGCGCTGCGTGATTTCATGGAACAAGCCGCAGGCGGGATCGCAGGTGTGCTTGGAATGTTTACCGGCGGCGCGCTCAGCCGGATGGGTATCTTTGCCCTTGGCATCATGCCTTATATCTCTGCTTCGATCATCGTGCAGCTTCTCGGGTCCATGTGGGGCCCGCTACAGCAGATGAAGAAAGAGGGCGAGACGGGCCGCCGCAAACTGACGCAATACACGCGCTATGGCACGGTTTTGCTGGCCACAGTACAGGCTTACGGTCTTGCGGTTTCGATGGAAGCCGGTGGTCTTGTGACCGATCCGGGCTGGTTCTTCCGCGCCTCGACCGTGATTACGCTGGTTGGCGGCACGATGTTCCTGATGTGGCTGGGTGAGCAGATCACCGCACGCGGCGTCGGCAACGGTATTTCGCTGATCATCTATGTCGGCATCATCGCCGAGCTTCCCGGCGCTCTGGCGCAGTTCTTTGCCCAGGGCCGCTCGGGCGCTTTGTCGACGGCCGTGATCCTTGGCATTATCGTCATGCTTCTGGCGACGCTGATCTTCGTGGTCTTTATGGAGCGAAGTTTGCGCAAGGTGCATATCCAGTATCCGCGCAGACAAGTCGGGATGAAAGTCTATGACGGCGGCACATCGCACTTGCCGATCAAGGTGAACCCTGCCGGTGTTATCCCTGCGATCTTCGCCTCCTCTTTGCTGCTTTTGCCGACGACGCTATCGACATTCTCCGGCAGTCAGACCGGCCCTGTGATGTCCTGGCTTTTGGCCTATTTCGGCCCCGGCCAGCCGCTTTACCTGTTGTTCTTTGCGGGCATGATCATCTTCTTCACGTATTTCTATACGTTCAACGTGGCCTTCAAGCCCGAGGACGTGGCCGAGAACCTGAAGAACCAGAACGGCTTTATCCCCGGTATTCGCCCCGGCAAGAAGACCGAGGAATATCTGGAATACGTCGTGAACCGCATCCTGGTTCTGGGCGCGGGATATCTGGCTCTGGTTTGTATGATGCCCGAGATTGTGCGCACGAACCTTGCCATTACGGCTTATTTCGGTGGCACCTCGATCCTGATTATCGTCAGCGTTGGGATGGACTTTATCCAGCAGGTACAGTCTCATCTTCTGGCTCATCAATATGAAGGGCTGATCGAGAAATCCCAACTGCGCGGCAAAAAGCGCGGAGGGAAAAGCGGAAAAAAAGGGACGGCACGTAGATGAACATTATCCTTCTTGGACCACCGGGTGCCGGCAAAGGCACGCAAGCGCGCATTCTTGAAGACGGTCGCGGCATGATCCAGCTCTCGACGGGCGACATGCTGCGCGAGGCGCGAACCAGTGGAACCGAGATGGGCAAGAAGGTTGCGGCCATTATGGACGCGGGCGAACTGGTCACCGATGCAATCGTCATCGGTCTGATCGAGGAAAAGCTCGAAGGCGACCATGGCGGCGGTTTTATCTTTGACGGCTTCCCGCGCACGCTTGCGCAGGCGGATGCGCTGAACGACATCCTCGCCAAGCACGGCACGGGTCTTGCCCACGTCGTTGCGATGGAAGTCAACGACGACGCGCTGGTGGCGCGGATCACGGCGCGTTCGACCTGCGGCAATTGTGGCGAGGTCTATAACGACATCACCAAGCCTATTCCCGCAGATGAGAAATGCACCAATTGCGGCGGCTCCGAATTCAAGCGCCGCGCAGACGACAACGAGGAAAGCCTCAAAACGCGTCTGATGGAATACTACAAAAAGACTTCGCCACTGATCGGATATTACCACGCCAAGGGCCAGCTTCGCTGGGTGCCGGGGCTGGGTGAGATCGACGAGGTTGCGGGCGGTATCGCGGCAGTTTTGGACGCTTAGTCTGAAGCGGTTGAAGACCTTCGGTGGCCTCTTCGGGTTTACGCCAGGCGCCGTCTCAGATTGCGCACAACACCGCTGCCGAATTCACCACCAAGATGCCAGCTGAGCCAATTCAGCCGCGCCTGCCGGGTTTCGGTCCGGCTGAGTGCCTGAATATCGTTTCGCAGATCGCCGAGCAGTCCGGTGTCAGGGCCGCGAACACCGATCAAATGGGTGTCGTGGCAATCCCAGTTCGATCCAAGAATGCTTTCACCCATCCAACGCTCAAGCGGCAACGAGGCTTTCAGGTCTTTGGGAGAGACATTTGCGTAATAGTCCCAAACAACAGTAAAAGGCGATTTCGTCGGGTCGGTGCGGGTTGTGCCGTGTTCGGGGCGACCGGGCCCGGCGCAAGTCATGAGGACCAGACCGCCCGGTCGGGTCATACGCAGCATGTTCGCCAGGGTTTCGCGCCACCACGGGTTATGCTCGAAGCATTCGCAAGAAATAGTGACGTCAAAGGCGCCGGTGGGGAAATCGGCCATTTCGCCTGAAACGACGCGATCGACGCCGGGACCTTCATCCACATCAATGCCGGTAAAGTCGCAATCTTTGAAAAACGGCCGTACCGAGCCGTTGATGTCGAGACTGCCAACCTCCAGCACGCTGGTGCCTTCGAAAAACTGCGGGAGGTGGCTTTTGACCAAAGAGACAAGGTCGCGCTGGGCTTCGTGAGACATAAGGCCTCCTTTTGATTGCGTCGCGCGGCAGGCTAGGAAATGTTGGTTAACAAAGGATTGAGGCTTGCATCCGGGCCCGTATTCACGCATCGCTCCAGCCGCCTGCAAAACTCGCTAGAGGAGGGCCCTTGACGCACCCCGGTTAACTTCATAGATACCGCCATCTGGAAACAGAATCGGTTTTTTGGCAGGGGTCGCACCCCGACTGAAAACCACCCGAATATTATCGTAAAGCCCGTGGCCCCACGCCTCGGGCTTACGTTGTGAAAAAAGGGCCCGGGACTACGGGCTCGCAACGAAAAGGAAGACCACACGTGGCACGTATTGCCGGCGTCAACATACCCACTGCAAAGCGGGTTCCGATCGCCCTCACATATATCACCGGAATTGGCCCAAATTCTGCGAAAGCAATTTGCGAAGCTGTCAACATCGACGAAGCCCGTCGTGTAAATGAGCTGAGCGATGCAGAAGTGCTCGCCATCCGCGAACATATCGACGCAAACTTCACCGTTGAAGGTGACCTGCGCCGTGAAGTTCAAATGAACATCAAGCGTCTGATGGATCTCGGCTGCTATCGCGGCCTGCGTCACCGCCGGAACCTGCCGGTCCGGGGTCAGCGCACCCACACCAACGCTCGCACCCGCAAAGGCCCCGCAAAGGCCATTGCCGGTAAGAAGAAATAAGGAGGGCTTTTCGATATGGCACGTGAACGTCGCGTAAAGAAGAAGCCGTCAAAGAACATCGCAACTGGCGTTGCGCATGTGAACTCGAGCTTTAACAACACCAAGATCCTGATCTCGGACGTACAAGGCAACGCAATTGCCTGGTCGTCGGCTGGCACAATGGGCTTCAAAGGCTCGCGTAAGTCGACCCCGTACGCCGCGCAGATGGCTGCAGAAGACGCAGGCAAGAAAGCACAGGAACACGGTGTCCGCACATTGGAAGTCGAAGTTCAGGGTCCGGGTTCGGGTCGTGAATCCGCGCTTCGTGCGTTGGCTGCTGCCGGGTTTACCATCACGTCGATCCGTGACGTGACGCCGATTGCCCACAACGGTTGCCGTCCACCAAAACGCCGTCGCGTCTAAGTGGACTGAAGTTTCGTCGGGTCCAGCGTTTGCCGGGCCCGGCATGGTCGTTTTGACCCTCGGGGCGTCTGCTGTCTTGGACATGGGCCGCGGACCAGAATTGAGGAGACCCACATGATCCATAAGAATTGGCAAGAATTGATCAAGCCAACCCAGCTTGAAGTGAAGCCGGGCAACGATCCTGCGCGCAGCGCAACCGTGGTTGCAGAACCACTCGAGCGGGGCTTTGGCCTGACGCTTGGGAACGCTCTGCGCCGCATCTTGATGTCGTCGCTTCAGGGCGCTGCCATCACCAGCGTTCAGATCGACAACGTTCTGCACGAATTCTCGTCGGTTGCCGGTGTGCGCGAAGACGTCACCGACATCGTCCTGAACCTCAAAGGCGTCGCGATCCGTATGGAAGTCGAAGGACCAAAGCGTCTGTCGATTTCGGCCAAAGGTCCACAGGTTGTGACCGCTGGCGACATTTCGGAAACCGCAGGCATCGAAATCCTGAACAAAGACCACGTGATCTGTCACCTCGATGACGGCGCTGATCTGTTCATCGAACTGACTGTGAACACAGGCAAAGGCTATGTCGCCGCCGACAAGAACCGCCCCGAAGACGCGCCGATCGGCCTTGTGCCGGTTGATGCGATCTATTCGCCGGTCAAAAAGGTGTCTTACGACGTTCAGCCAACCCGCGAAGGTCAGGTTCTGGATTACGACAAGCTGACGCTGAAGCTGGAAACAGACGGATCGGTTACACCGGACGACGCTGTGGCTTATGCCGCCCGCATCCTGCAGGACCAGCTTTCGATCTTCGTCAACTTTGACGAGCCGGAATCTGCGACCCGTCAGGACGACGATGATGGTCTGGAATTCAACCCGCTTCTGCTCAAGAAGGTCGACGAGTTGGAACTTTCGGTGCGTTCGGCAAACTGCCTCAAGAACGACAACATCGTTTACATCGGCGATCTGATCCAAAAGACAGAAGCCGAAATGCTGCGCACACCAAACTTTGGCCGCAAGTCATTGAACGAGATCAAAGAAGTGCTTTCCGGCATGGGTCTGCACCTTGGCATGGATGTCGAGGAATGGCCGCCAGAGAACATCGAAGATCTGGCTAAGAAATTCGAAGATCAGTTCTGATCTTTGACAGGCGGGCGTTCGCGCCCGCCGAACACCGGGCAAAATCGCCCCAAGGAGAGTCGGTGACACGCATCGCCGGCCAGACAAAGTAAAACCGCCCGTAGAGGGCACCTATTTGGAGAAGACACATGCGTCACGCACGAGGCTATCGCCGCCTGAACCGTACCCACGAGCACCGCAAGGCGCTTTGGGCAAACATGGCTGGCTCGCTCATCGAACATGAGCAAATCAAAACA
>CALLWO010000100.1 GCA_938016355.1 uncultured Boseongicola sp.
TGGTCTTTGGCGTGGCATTCATCGCGCTTTTGGTCTCGCCCGATTTCTCGCTTTCGGCCGCACTTACCGCGCCCGGAACGTCCGGCAACACCAACGGTTGGATCCTGCTGGCTGTGGCTGCGTTGCAGGTCTTTAGCTATCCCGCCCATGATCCGGTGATGATGGACCGTGGGTTCCTCAGTGATCCTAAAACCACCCAGCGCTCGTTTCTCCACGCGTTCTGGATATCGACCCTCGCGATCATTGCTTTCGGCCTTTTCGGTATTCAGGCCTCGCTCGTTGGCGCAGATTACGAAGGCCAGCTTTTGGGCACCTGGGCGACCATGTTCCCCGGCTGGGTCTGGTCGGCGCTGATGGTGTCGCTTCTGGTCTCAGCGCTTTCCACGCTTGATAGCGCGCTTGCCTCTGCCTCCCGGCTGACGGTCGAAGAATTTGGTCTCGCACCCCGCACGCTTCTTGGCGGACGCATCGCGATGGTGGGTTTCATGGCCGCGGGCACCGCGCTCACGCTTTGGGGCAATGCCACGCTTTTTGACGCCGTGGCGGTCAGTGGCACCGCGTCGATGTTCCTCACGCCGGTTTTGGTCTCAACCCTCATCCTCAAGCGCCGCGTCGCGCTTTGGTCCTATCTCGTAGCGTTCGGGGCCGCGATCATTGGGGCCTATGCGTATTTCGCGCGCGATACAGAATTGATGGCAGCCCTATTGCCCGACGCGCACAAATACACCCAGCTTCTGGCGATTTGCGTCTTCGTGCTGGCGGTCGGATTTGTCGCGGTTCTGAGCGGCGCGCGCAGTTCGCGTGGGGTTGCGAGCAAGATGTGACGTTGTTATCTCGACTTAATCCCGAGTTGAATGCTCGGGATTAAGGGCGAGGCGGGATTGACCAAGACTTCTTCTGGACTTGACGTGCAACATCTGACGCGCCGCTTCGGCGGGCGCGATGTGGTGTCTGACGTCTCGCTCAGTGTCGCGCCCGGTCAGGTGACCTGCCTTCTCGGGCCCTCGGGCTGCGGTAAATCCACGACGTTGCGCCTTATCGCCGGGGTTGACCGTCAGGATGAGGGCCGCATCGCCGTTGGTGAAAGAGTGCTATCGGATGGTGACATTCACCTCCCCCCCGAAGCACGCTCGGTCGGGCTGATGTTTCAGGACTTCGCACTATTCCCGCATCTGTCGGTCGCAGACAACGTGGCTTTCGGGCTTACTCGTGATCGCGCGTCCAAAGACGCCCGCGTCCACGAAATGCTGGAACGCGTGCATCTGACCGGATTTGACCGCGCCTATCCGCATGAGCTTTCGGGCGGCGAACAACAGCGCGTTGCACTTGCGCGCGCGATCGCTCCGCGCCCCGGCATCATGTTGATGGACGAACCGTTTTCCGGCCTCGACAACAGGCTGCGCGACGGCATCCGCGATCAGACGCTCGAAATCCTCAAGGAAGAGGGCACGGCCGTTTTGCTGGTCACTCACGAGCCGGACGAGGCGATGCGGATGGCGGATGAAATTGCGCTCATGCGCGACGGGAAGGTCGTGCAGTGCGGCGCGCCGTATAACGTCTACAACACGCCTGTCGACAAGCAGGCGGCGGCGTTTTTCAGCGATATCAATGTGATACAAGGCGTTGTTCAGGGCGCATTGACCGACACACCCTTTGGCGCATTCCTTGCGCCGGGCTTTGCCGACGGAACGCCCGTCGATATTGTGATCCGTCCACAGCACCTGCGCATCGATTTTGATCGCGACGGGCGCGGTCCAAATCCAACAGCGGAAGACGGCACGCCGGCACGCGGCACGGTGATCCGCAGCCGGTATATGGGGCGCGAAAGCCTGGTTGAATTCAAAATGGATCATGACGGATCGATGCTCAAAGCAACCGTTCCGTCTGTGTTTCTTCCTCGGATCGGAACAGCGCTCTGGCTGATGATCCGGCGCGGTCGGTGCTTTGTCTTTCCAAGAACGGACTGATCAGCGGGCGCGCTCAGGAGTCGACCTGATCCAGATAATCGCCCAACGTCTTTCCGGGTTCTTCTTCAAATGTGTCAAATGACACATCAAGCATCTGAATGCGGTCAACGCGAAACACTCTGAAATCATTACGCAATTCACACCACGTCGTCACCGTCCACACGCGCCCCCAGTATTCCATCTGAAGCGGGCGGATGGTGCGCCGCGTCTCGGGCGCGTCCGGCGCGCTGTATGTGATTTCAACCTTGCGTCGCGATCGGATCGCGGCGCGCAACGGTGCCATATGAACGAAGCCGCGTGCAGCCTCGGCAAAGGGATAGACCGCAAATCCCCAGCCGCTTGCCGGGGCTGCGCGATCTTCGGGCAGAACCGCATCCACTTTGTCACTAAGTGATGCCGCGGCTGCCTTCAGTTCTTCGTCGGCGGCCTTTGACACCACCGCCAACCCAAGATGCAGCGCCTCCAATTCGGTCAAGGTCAGATTTAGCGGGGGAAGGGTGATGGGGGCGGTCATCATATAACCCAGGCCCCGTTCGCCTTCGACAGGGATGCCACTGGCCACCAGCGTGTCCATATCGCGATAAAGCGTGCGCAGCGAAACGCCCAATTGCTCAGCCATATCCGCGCCCCGGTGCAAGCGCCCGTCGCGCAGGATTTGGATCAGCTCAAAAAGACGGTCGGTGCGCCGCATCTGTCACTCCATTTGCCAAAGGATTGGCGTGTGCCGCATTTCCACGCTCTTGGGATCAATCATAGCGGCGAATGGCGCGAAATCAGGGGCTTGCATGACGGCTTCTGCGGCTGCCAGCGCTTCATCCATCGACGTCCATTCGATGATGTCGCGCCAGACGCCATCGTCTTCGCGCACCAGATAGCGCCGGATCAACGCGCCGCGTTCTCGCAAAAGCGCCTCGGTCGCATGCGCCGCATTCAGAAAGTCGGACGGGTCCGTTCCATCGAGCAAGCGAAACGATACGTGTTCCAGCACGGCGCCTTCGCTCTTTATGTTGCCTCCTTGCACGGCATCAGGGGCAGCAAAAGCGATCAAAGGCGCGGTCAGCATCATGGTAAATTTGTTCATTGGTCTAAAGTCTCCGATTCGAGGTGTGTAAGACCGTGCTATCGCACCCCAACTGACATTAACCTGTCAGTTGTCTTTGCGCACCCGTTAAAAACCGGTGTTTTCGAGCCAAGCACCTGTGCTGGCGCGCATTGGCGCTTTTCCTTGTGGCACCGGCCCCTTACATAAAGCTTCGAAATCTGACGGAGAGAGACTTATGGGTATTGGAAACATCGGCCTTCCGGGCCTTCTTCTGATCGCAGTTGTTGTGCTGGTTCTTTTTGGCCGCGGCAAAATCTCGTCGCTGATGGGCGAAGTGGGCAAAGGCATCACAGCGTTCAAAAAGGGCGTGGACGACGGCAAGAAAGAGATCGAAGAAGAAGCCGCCGAAGTGGCGCGCGACGTCACACCTGAAGACGAAAAAGACAAAGACAAAGTCTAAGGCACAGGCAGGTCTGACCTCATGGATATCGGCTGGAGCGAAATTCTGATCATCGGGGTCGTGGCGTTGATCGTCGTGGGCCCCAAGGATCTGCCTGGCATGTTCAGGACTCTTGGCAAATTCACCGCCAAGATCCGCCGTATGGCACGTGAGTTCACCCGCGCGATGGAAGACGCAGCCGACGAAAGCGGCGTCAAAGAAACAGCCGCTGACCTTAAAAAGATGACATCGCCCAAGAAAATGGGCCTCGACAAGATCAACGAGGCGATCGACGACTGGGATCCCACCAAGCCGTCGAAAAAGGCCAAGGACATCGGGTCTGAAACCGCCAAGTTGGCTGAAGAGCGCGCCGCTGCCGCCAAAGCCGCGCGTGAAAACGCCGATGCGAACGCAGCGAAATGGGCGAAACCTGCCAAAGACGCGCCAACCGAAATCGTCGATGCCCCCGAACCCAGCGCCCCCAAGTCTGAGACCGGCTCATGAGCGACGGCGACACACCTGAAATCGAAGACAGCTCTGCGCCGCTGATCGAGCATCTTGCAGAGTTGCGCACGCGCCTGATCCGCTCTGTTATAGCGCTTTTGATTGGTATTTCGGTGTTTTTCATCCCCATTCAGGGCGATTTCATCGCCGAGCATGTGCTTGAATTCATGCTGAAACCCATCGAAGACGTGCTGCGTCAATTGGGCGATCCGTCGCCCACGTTGCAATACACCAGCCCACAGGAATACCTCTTTACGCTGTTTCGCATCTCAATGGTTTTCGGCTTCGCGCTGGCGTTTCCGGTGATTGGGTATCAGCTTTGGCGGTTCGTTGCTCCGGGGCTCTATCGCACGGAAAAGGCGGCGTTTTTGCCCTTTATTATCGCCTCTCCGGTGATGTTCCTCTTGGGCGCGTCCTTCGCCCATCTCGTCGTCACCCCGCTGGCGATGTCGTTCTTCCTTGGCTTTGCCGACGTCTCTTCGATCTTTGCTAATCTGCTGGGGCAGGCTGTTGACGATCTGCCTGAAGCCACCGCGGTGGTGCCCGAAACTCAGGATGGATTGCGCATCACCTTCTTTGGGAAGGTCAACGAATCCTTGGGCATCTCGCTTACTTTCATCATGGCGTTCGGGCTTTGCTTCCAGCTTCCGGTCTTGTTGACGCTCATGGGCAAAGCGGGCCTCGTCTCTGCGCGCGGTCTGGCAGATGTACGCAAATACGCGATGGTCGCCATCCTTGTGCTCGCTGCCCTTGTGACGCCGCCCGATGTCGTGACGCAACTGATCCTCTTCACCGTTGTCTATGGCCTTTACGAAGTGTCGATCCAGCTCGTCAAAAGGGTCGAAAAGAAACGCACGCAAAAGCTGCGTGAAGAGGGCATCCTTGACGAAGACGAAGAGCTTTATGGCAACGATGATGACGACATCGACGATGAAAACGAGGATGCCAAAGCGTGAGCGACCCTTACGAGCGTATAGCGGCCGCGCTGGAACGCATGGCGCCAGCGCCACTTGAAGCGCCCGACTTTTCCTCTGCTGACGCCTTTGTCTGGCATGTCTCGCCGGATCGGCTTGACCCCGTCGCAAACGTCAATCGCGTCGATATCTCGCTTTTGCTTGGCGTTGATCGCGTGCGCGACATCCTTTTGGAGAACACCCGCCAATTCGCCCGTGGATTGCCCGCCAACAATGCGTTGCTTTGGGGTGCACGGGGAATGGGCAAATCAAGCCTTGTGAAAGCCGCCCATGCGGCAGTTCTAAAGGACGGTTTCGCGCTCAAGATTGTCGAGGTGCAGCGCGAAGACCTCCCATCGGTCGGGCGCCTTCTGAACCTTTTGCGCGCCTCGGATGCCCGTTTCCTGTTATTTTGCGATGATCTGTCGTTCAGCCATGACGATCAGCACTATAAATCGCTGAAAGCCGTTCTGGACGGCGGGATCGAAGGGCGACCCGAGAACGTGCGGTTTTATGCCACCTCGAACCGTCGCCACCTGATGCCGCGCGACATGATCGAGAACGAACGCTCAAGCGCCATCAACCCATCCGAGGCCGTTGAAGAGAAAGTGTCGCTCAGCGACCGCTTTGGCCTCTGGCTTGGGTTCCACCCATGCTCGCAGGACGAATATCTCGCCATGATCGACGGCTATTGCGACGCCTATGGCGTGTCGGTTGCACCTGATCGGTTGCGGGCCGAAGCGATTGAATGGCAAGCAACGCGCGGGTCCCGGTCGGGGCGCGTTGCCTGGCAATTTTTCGTGGACCTTGCAGGCCGGGAAGGCGTCGTGATTTAGACCCCGCACCCTAGTTCAGATAGGGGAGCGGATCGACGCTGTCGAAGCCTTCGCGCACTTCGAAATGCAGGAATGACGGGTTGCCCGAGCGCACTTCTGCGATCTTCTGGCTCCGCTTCACGCTGTCGCCTTTGGACACCAGAATGTTGTCGACCCCGGCATAAACTGTGAGCAAATTCCCCTCGTGCCGCAACACGAGGATCGGGACTTGATCGGTGTCTCGCGTAATCGCGGCAACCGTGCCGTCGTCCGCAGCCGCGACATCTGCGCCTGCGGAAGCTGCAATGCCGATGCCTTCGTTTTCGCCCTTTTTGTAAGGTCTTATGATGCGACCCTGAACCGGCATACGCAGGCGTGACGTGTCGGATGCCGCTGTTTGATCAGCAGGCTTGGCCGCAGGCGCAGGCGCAGCGGCAGCTGCCACGGATGGGCTTTCAGTCGGAAGCGGTGCGGCGGCCGAAGGTGGAACGGGCGTGTTCGTTCCATCGCCGGGAAGCGAAGCGGGCGCAATCGCAGCGACCTCAACATTTGATGCGCGTGTCGGGATCAGAAGATACTGTCCTTCGCGCAGTACAAGATCGGACCCAAGCCCGTTCCATTCCGCCAATGCGGCCACGGGAACATCGTATAGGCGCGCGATAGAAAACGCAGTTTCGCCCGGCGCGACACGGTGGCGTGTCGGTTGTTCGCCAGAGGGCAAGCCAGGGGCAGCATCGGCGCGATCAATGGCACTTCCGGCGATTGTGGCGACATCAATGCCTGCGCCATCGAGCGAGCCAAGGCCGGGTTCGCGCACGCGGCTTGGAAGGGCGACGATTTCACCTTCGCGCAAAGCTACGTTTTCGGGGATGGCATTGAAACGGGCAAGATCGGTTGCGTTCAACCCAACACGCGAGGCAATGGTCGCAACCGTGTCGCCGCGCCGGGCGACCGCGACCTGATATTCCGGATAAGACACGACGCCGCGCGCATCAGGCACTGGCGCATTTGCCGTGGCGTTGCGCGCCGCGTTTGACGTATCGAATTGCCCAGCACCGCCGCGCAGATCGAAATCCAGTCCCGCGACACGATCGCAGGCCCCAAGCGACAATGCCGTCGTGCCCAAAATCGCAAGTTTTACTCTTAGCTTGCCTGTTGCCATTGCTCTTTCCTCACACCCGTGACCGACCCTCTTTTGGGGCTCATCGGCCATTAATAACTCTGTCGGGTCACTCCTGACCCATTCCCTCGACGAGGGGAACGAACCGCACCGGACGCAGTTCTTCGTAATCATAGCCTGTCTCGGTGCGCGTGACCTTAATCAATGTCTGCACCGTATCGGACTGACCCACCGGTACAACCATGATACCGTTTGTTTTCAACTCTGCCAACAAGGGGCCGGGGGGATCCTCGGCCGCGGCGGTGACAAGGATGCGATCAAAGGGGGCTTGTTCGGGATAGCCACGCGATCCGTCCGCTGCGAGTGCCGTGATATTGGTCAGACCCAGCGCTTCAAACGCCGCGCTGGCTTCGGTGACCAACCGCTTGTGACGTTCGACCGTATAGACCCGGCGGGCAAGATGGCTGAGGACGGCGGCCTGATACCCCGAGCCGGTGCCAATTTCGAGCACCTTATCGCGGGGCTGGACGTTGAGCGCTTGCGTCATCAGACCAACGACCGACGGCTGGCTGATTGTCTGGCCGCAGGGAATGGGAAGCGGCATGTCTTCATAGGCGCGCTCGGCAAAAAGACCTTTGACAAAGGCGCCGCGGTCAACCTTTTCCATGGCGTTCAAGACGCGCGCATCCATGACGCCGCGCTGACGCAGCGAAAAGAGGAATTGCATTTGGCGTTCGGCGTCCGCGTCGGTCATTCAAGGCGTTCTTTCAGAATGTCGAGCGCGTCGTAATTCGTCAGGTTCGCGTGCAGCGGCGTGACGGCGATATATCCGTCCACATTGGCGCGCACGTCGGTGCCTTCACCGGTGTCCACGGCCTGCGCGCCACCGCGCACCCACATGAACATCCGACCCGAAGGCGACTGGTGCGGCTCGACCGTGTGGCGCGTGTCAGGGCGATAGCCTTGGGCGACGACCCGCGTGCCTTTGACGGCATCCGCCGGGCAGGGTGGGAAGTTCACGTTGTAAAAGAGCCGGTAGTCGCGTTCGTCCCAAATCCCGTGGCGCAAGAGCGCGCGAACGACATCGACGCCATGGGCAGCGGCCGCTTCGAAGGGATTGGCAAGATTGATGTTCTCGGGGCCATTGAACTGGCTGAGCGCGATGGCTGGAATGCCTTGAAGCGCGGCTTCCATCGTCGCACCGATTGTGCCGGAATAAAGGACGTTCTCGCCGGCATTGTTTCCCCGGTTCACGCCCGAAAGAACGAGATCGGGGGGCGTGTCTTTCATCACCTGATAGAGACCGGCGAGCACACAATCGGCCGGGGAGCCTTCGGCGGCAAAGCGGCGGTCTTCGAGTTGGATGAGCATAGTCGGATGGGTGTAGCTGATGCAATGCCCGACGCCGGATTGTTCAAAAGCGGGCGCGACAACCCAGACCTCACCGTCGTCGCCTGCAATTTCGTGGGCGATGGCTTCGAGGACGCGCAAGCCCGGCGCGTTGATGCCATCGTCATTGGTGATGAGAATTCGCATGGATTGCTGCCCCCGGGCTGCTCTTTTTTCCTGATTAGGCGGTTGGAGACAGGCGGGCAAGGTCGGGCGTGGTTTTCGGGCCTTGGAATTTGAGTATTTTGGGAAAAATGAAGCTTAGAGCGCGGCGAGGAGAGTTTGAGCGACATCGCCTGGGGAGGTGAGAGCGGCGCGGTCTTCGCCGGGGAAAAAGCGCGCGCGCGTGCCTGTGGGCATCGGGTCGGGCGTCAGAATTTTCACTTCGGGGCCGGTTCGCGTGGTTTCAGCTTGCCACGAACGGGCCAGCGCAATCTGAGCCGCTTTGGTTGCGCCGTAGCTACCGAAGAATTTTTGTCCCGCATGAGGGTCTTCAAAGAAAAGGGCGGTGCCGTTTTCAGCCGCCTCGAGGAGCGGCGAGACCATAGTGATCAAGGTCGCTGTCGCGGTGACGTTGAGCGCGACCGATTTTGAGAAATCGCGGGCATCGATGTGATTGGCCGGGGTCAGCGGAGCGGCATGAATAGCCGTATGAGCCCAGAGATCGACGTGGCCCCAACGGTCGTAAATGCTTCGGCAAAGCTGTGCCATGGCGTCGGGTTTGGTCACATCCATCGGGGCCAGCGTTGCCGCACCACCTTTTGCTTTGATGCGGTCATCAAGTTCTTCGAGCGCGCCGACGGTTTTGGCAACCGCAACAATGTGATGATCAGGCGCGAGCGCTTCGGCGAGGGCCGCGCCAAGGCCGCGGGATGCGCCAGTGATGAGAGCGATTTTTGTCATGTGCGGGGTTTGACCCTGAGCGCCGATCAGGTCAAGGGCTGCAAGGTGCGATGTTTCGCGCGCGAAACATTTTTCCGCCAAGCTATTGATTTCGCCGACCGTGACGGGCCGGTAAATAATCCCTGCATCATGCGGACTTTAGAGGGCCTTAACACTTTGGAATTGTGGTGATTTCTTCGGAGCAGATGTTATTCGGCGGCTTTGAGCGCGAAGCCTTTTTCGATCTGGTCAGACGGCTCCACCGGATATTCGCCCGAGAAACACGCATCGCAATAGGCCGGCGCGTTGGCGTCGCGCCCTTTGGCTTCGCCGACGGCGCGATAGAGACCATCAAGCGAGATGAACTTCAGGCTGTCCACGCCCAGGTGATCGCGCATTTCCTCTTCGCTCATTGT
>CALLWO010000101.1 GCA_938016355.1 uncultured Boseongicola sp.
CTTGGGCTTGCATTAATGGCCCGGCCACGCCGCGAAAATCGATCTCGGGCACGAGGTCTTTTAGCCCCGACATCAAGGCTGCTCCGAGCTTGTCGCCAGAGGGTTCCCCGGCCAAGAGGTAGACTTTTAGCGACACGTCGGTATTTGAGTATTTTTGGAAAAATGAAGCATCAGGAGAGGCGCACCCAAAAATAGAGTCCAAGCTCGTCGGCCATGCGCATGACTTCGTCTGGGTCCAGAACCATGACGCCACCAGCTTTGATTGCCACGCCGTCGAGGCCCGCTTTGGCGGCCAGGCGGATTGTATCCGGGCCAATCGTCGGCATGTCGATGCGCATTTCCTGATCCGGTTTTGGCGCTTTGTAGAGCACGCCGCCTGTCCCGTCGGGTCGGTTCTGAAGCGACGTGAGCATCCAATCGGTGCCAAACGCGGTTTCCAGCGCAATCGCCTGACCACGATGGATGACGCAGGCTTGTCCGATATCCGCCGCGCCGGTTTGGTTCAGAATGGTTACCGCGCGGCGCACTTCTTCGTCATCATCGCGGTCCGGTGACCGGGTTGTTTTGGATCCGGGTTCGAGCAGCAGATCCGGCGCAATCTCGTGCGCGCCGCAAATGGCAAACCCGGCCTCTTCGAACATAGCGAGAAGCGCTTTGAGCGCGCCATCATCGCCCTTTTGTGCAGCTTCAACGATGCGCGCGACGAACGGATAGCTGTCGGGTTCGACCTTGTCGGGGTTGAATCCGGGTCGCCGGACAGCGCCGACAAAGCAAACCTCGGTGACGTCGCGGTCCTTCAGTGCGGTAAAGAAGGATGCGATCCGCTCTAGGCTGAACTCAAACTCGGGCGAGAGCCCCTCGGGCGCATAGCCCGCGACGTTCGTGATCAAAGGTGGGGTGTCGAGTGCGTTCACGACACGGGAAGGCAAAGCGCCCATTCCTGCGACAATCGCCAGCATCTTCAGCGCTCCGGCGTCAAAAACGAACGGTCGGATTCGGCCATCACAAAGTTCACGATTTCAAGCACGTAGTCGCTGACCGCTTCGTCTTTCAGGCGTTTGGCACGGTCCTGAAACGCGCCATCGCCCTGTGCCAACATCTGAAAGGCGGCGCGCAGGGCTGTGATATCCGATCGCGCCACGCCTTTGCGCTTGAGGCCGACAAGGTTCAAACCCGCCAACTGCCCGCGCGGCCCCTGAACCAGAGCGTATGGAATGACGTCGTTCGTCACCATGGTAACCGCGCCGATGATTGCTCCACGCCCGACGCGCACCCATTGATGGATGCCCGATAGGCCACCGATGATGACATCGTCATCAATCACGCAATGCCCGGCGATGGCCCCCTGATTGGCCACGATCACGCGGTTTCCGACAATGGCGTCGTGGGCGACATGGGCGCCTGTCATGAACAGGCAATCATCGCCAACGCGTGTCAACCCGCCGCCGCCCTCGGTTCCGGTGTTCATCGTGACACCCTCGCGGATGCGGTTGCGCTTGCCGACGACAAGTCGGGTTGGCTCGCCTTTGAATTTCAGATCTTGTGGGATCTCGCCAATAACGGCACCGGGAAAGACGATTGTCTCTTCGCCGATTTCGGTTTGCCCCGTGACAACGGCGTGGGATTTGATCCAAACGTTGTCGTGCAAAACGACATCAGCCCCGATCAGCGAGAACGGCCCGACGCGCACGCCGGCACCGATGCGCGCGCCTTCTTCAATCACGGCCGAGGCGTGAATGTTCGCGCTTGAATCAATGCTCACTTGGGCACGTCCATCATGGCGGTGAACTCGCATTCGCACGCGACTTCGCCTTCGACGGTGGCGCGGCCTTTGAATTTCCAGACCTTGCCGCCCCCGCGCAACGTTTCGACCTCCATGCGCAGCGTATCGCCGGGGCCGACTTTGCGGCGGAACTTCACGCCATCCATCGCCATGAAATAAACGCCGAATTCCTTGTCTGCGAGGTCAAGCCCGACGCCCACGATCACAGCCGCTGTTTGCGCCATCGCCTCGACCATAAAGACGCCGGGAAACACGGGCATGCCCGGGAAATGTCCGGTGAATTGCGGCTCGTTCATCGTGACGTTCTTGATCCCGATGCCGCGCGTGGTGCCTTCGATATCGATCACTTTATCGACCAGCAAAAACGGATAGCGATGGGGGATAATGCGCTGGATCAGTTGAATGTCAGCCTGCGCGCGCGTGTCGGTCATACTAGATCATCCTCTGCCCGATTTTATCTTTTGAAAAACGTAGCAAGGCCAAGGGCGCGCGGCAAGGCGTCACTCGGGCGGAGACGCGTTGAATACGGCGTTGATGCGCGCAATCGCCTCGTCGGTGATGTCGATGCGATCGGCGGATAAGAAGACGTCGCGCCGGTCGAGCACAATCAATGCCCCCTCCTCGCGCACGATATCGGAAATGATGCCGGCGGCTTGCGACAGGAATTGTTGCTGAGCCTCTTCCTGGGCGCGCGCGACGGCGCGGGCCTTTTCGTCCTGTTCTGCGCGGATGCGGCTGACGTCATCATTGAATGCATCCGCCAAGGCGCGAAATTCTTCGGGGGTCAGGCTTGGGCGCTGTTCGGTCAGGCTGCGCTCGCGCTCGATCAAATCGGCTTCGATCCGCGCGTTCTCTTCGCTGAGCGCCGCTGCACGGTCCTCGACGTCCTTGCTGAGTGCCGCGCCGGAGCGCGTTTCGCTGAGCAAACGATCCTGATCGATTGTCAGAATGGGTGATGGAATGGTGACCGTGTCGTCTTGCGCAACAGCCGCAGGCGCTCCAACGCCTGCGAGCAAGGTGGCGAACGCAAAGGCCAGCCGACGCATCAGAACTGCGTCGAAATTGTCAGATCAAACGATTGGGTGACATCCAATGGGTTCTTGTCGATGGGGCGCGCAAAGTTCAGGCGCAACGGACCAATCGGCGTCGTCCAAAAGATCGAGAAGCCAACAGAAGAGCGCAGTTCAAAGCTGTCATCGACCGGTGCTACGCCAGCTGTGTTGTCGAGGTCCCAAACCGACCCAACATCAAAGAACACGCCCCCCGTGATGCCATATTCCTCCGGCAACCCCAACGGGAAGTCGGCCTCCAGGCTTGCGGTGACGAATTTGTTGCCGCCCAAAACGTCCGAAAGCACCGCGCCTTCGTCGCGCGGACCGACACCGCGGGATTGAAATCCGCGGAAATCCCGCGATGAAAGGAAGAACCGGTCGCTGACCCGTGTGGTTCCCCCACCGACCGGGGCCACCAAACCGCCGCGCAAAATGGCGCGCAGCGTGACTTCGTCGTTCCAAACCGTCTGTTCGGCAACCACACTGCCCGTTGTGCGGATCGCTTCGACGTCGCCGCCGACGCCTGCGAATTCCTGTCCGAAGGTAAATCGCATGCCTCGGGTTGGGTTCAATCCGCCACGCAAAAGGTCAAGCGTATAGGTGTACCCTAACGCGCTCTTTGTGGCTTCGCCTTCTTCGGCGGCAATGATCGGCGACGCATCGGCCGAAACATTCAAGACTTCTTCTTTTGCGATCTCGTAATAGAGGTTCAATCGACCGTTTTCAGACACCGGGAATTCCAGCGACGGCGAGACCGACACCAACTCGGTTTCGTAGGCCGCTGTGTCATAATCGGATTGCGACACTTCGGCTCTGAGGCCGAACGCGAGATCGCGATCAAGGAATGCAGGTTCGCGGAACCGAAGCGTTGAGCGCCCGTTTTCTGTGCCCGACTCGATGCTCACTGCCAAAAGCTGGCCGCGACCCAGGAAATTCCGCTCAGAGAAGCCCGCGATCAACGCAAAGCCGGTGTCGCTGGAGAATGTTCCGCCGAAAGTCAGGCTTCCGGTGGGTTGTTCTTCGACATCAACGTCGACCACGACCTGATCAGACGCAGAGCCCTCGCGCGTCTGAACATCAGCGTTGGAAAAGAAGCCGAGCGCGCGGATACGTTCGGCGGCATTGCGGATTTCGCGTGGGTTGAACGGATCACCCTCAACAGAATCAAATTGCCGCCGGATCACGCGATCAAGCGTCGTTGTGTTGCCTTCGATGTCGATCCGCTCAACAAAAACGCGGGGGCCTCGCACAAGTGCGAATTCAACATCAAGCGTGAGGTTGCGCGCATTGCGCGTCACGCGCGGGTCGACGCGAAGAAAATCCAGCCCCTGTTGCAGCGCAAGCCGCTCTAAGCGTGCGATCTGCTCGTCAATGCGTGCCGGGTTCCACGTTTCCCCCGAACGCAAACGCAGCGCCTGGCGGTATTCCTCGACATCGGCTTCTGCAAATTCCGAGGTGACCGAGATCTCGCCCACATCAAAGGACTGGCCTTCGCGGATGTTGAAGGTGATGAAGCTGGCATCGCGTTCGCGGGAAAATTCGGTTGTGACGTCCAGAACCTGAAAATCGACAAAGCCACGCGCGTTGTAGAAATCGGACAAAGCGCGACGATCGAATTCGATCCGCTCGCCCAGGAAAGTGTCGGTGCGGATCAGCGAGCGAAGAAAGCCCGCTTGCTTTGTCTGAAGGGCCCGACGGAGGCGACGATCCGAATAAGCGCGGTTTCCGACGAAACTGATACGCTCGTTCTCGACCACATTGCCTTCGGTCACCTCAAAAACCAGATCGACGCGATTGTCCGTGCGGCGAATAATCTTTGGCGTCACGGTCGCGGCAAGACGGCCTTGAGCGGCATAGGCATCCACGATGATCGCGGCATCGGCCTCTGCGACGCTCGGCGAATAGACGCGGCGGGATTGCGATGTCAGGAAGCCGATCAGGAAATCATCGTCGATGCGGCGATTGCCTTCGATATTGATCCGGTTGATCGTTGGACGTTCGACCACATCAAAGCGCAGCCCGCTTCCGGTCGTGGCGACATTCACGCTTTCAAAGAAACCCGAGGCGATGACGCGCTGCAACGCGTCGTTAATCTGTCCATCGGAAAGCACCGCGCCGGGTTCGATCTCAGCCAAGCTGATCACAGTGGCGGTTGGTATGCGCGCATTGCCGTCTACGGCGATGGCATTAACGCGGGTTTGCGCGCTCGCATCCCCTGCTCCAAGCGCCATTAAAGCGATCAGTGAAACGCTGAATAATCCGCCCCGGATACCGGTTGAATTGAATGCCCCTGCCATGATCCCTCGTGCCCCGCGCGTTTGCCGCTTCTATCACTGTGGTTACTGCGATTCCGGGGGGGTGTCAAAAGCACGAAGCCGCCCCTTTTGGGACGGCTCGTGTGGTGGTCAGTCGTGTGTGTGGTTGGCTTAGTGCGGCGCCCCGATATAGGCGGCAAGGAACAAAGCCCCGCCAAGCGCCAAAAGGGAAATCAAGCGATCGAGATTGAGCTCGACCAGCAATTCCAGTCCTTTGTATCCGCTTTGTAATACCTGCATCGCTGCACCTGTTTGTTGCGTTGATACATGGCTATTGAGTGAATGTGACGGAAATACGGCCCGCTCAAGGCATCCCGGCGGCGCTTTGAATAAACCTTTATGGACAGAAAAGGTCGTTGGTGACGGCAAACACCATCAAACCAAGCATCAGGGTCAAACCACCGGCCATCAGATATTTCAGCGCCTGATCGCTTGGAGGACGCCCTGTGAGCGCTTCCCAGGCGTAAAACACAAGATGTCCGCCATCCAACACGGGAATCGGGAACAGGTTTAACATGCCCACAGCCGTGGAAAGAACGGCAATAAACCAGAAAAACGAGATCCAGCCCTGACTTGCCGCCTGCCCGGAGGTTTCGGCGATGCCGATGGGGCCAGAGATATTACAGGTCGAGATTTTGCCAGCGATCATGTGATAAAGGCCGGAAATGCTCGACTTGATGATGAAAACGATGCGGTCGCCCCCATAAAGCACGGCTTCGCCAATGCCCGGGGTTTCGGTCGCAGGTTCAAAGAGCAGACCGCCGCTCATGCCAATGATGAAGAACGTATCAAACCCGCCATCCGCGCGCGGCAAATCGGTGCGCCGTGGCGTCATGGGTAGCGTTAGCGTGTCGTCCCCGCGCCGCACCGTCAATTCAACGGGATCGCCGTTTGAGGCACGCACCTTGTCGCGCAGCTGGTCAAAATCGAAAATCGCGTCCCCGTCCACGGCCGCAACCACATCGCCTTCGCGCAAGCCTGCTTCGTCAGCGGCAGAGCCGGGTGTTACGGACGTAGCAATTGGCGGATAGAGCCATGGGCCATCTATTGTGACCTCGCCACCATCACGGCGAACGCGGTATTCAAGGGTTTCTTTGGCGGTCAGCGCCTCACCAAAGGGGCCGAATTCAGCCGTCGGCGGCACCAGTTCGCCATCAATGGCCAACAAAACGTCACCGCTTTGGAGGGAGGATTCGATGCCCGGAACCGTGCGGACCGTTTCAATGGTGATCGGATCGCTGGCGACCCCGCGCACCATCAAAAGTATCGCAAAGACCAGAAACGACAGGATAAAGTTGAACACAGGTCCGGCGAGAACCGTCAAAGTGCGCGCCCACAAAGGTGCGCCATGCATGGTTGCGCGCAAATCTGCGTCGTCGAGCCCTTCCATAGCGGCGGCATCTTTGCCCGAGGCTGCATCCGCGTCCCCGCGAAATTTCACGTAGCCGCCGAAGGGGAGCGCTGCGATTTGCCACTTGGTGCCGTGGCGGTCGTTTCGTGCGAATAAAACCGGACCAAATCCGATGGAAAAGACGTCGGCCTTGATGCCTGTCCATCGTCCGACGATGTAATGTCCGTATTCGTGGATCGCCACGATGATCGACAACGCGATGACGAACGCCACAAGCGTGAACGCAAGATTACCAAAAGTCGGGAGAAGCCCAGCTACGTCCATGTCGGTTCTAATTCCTTAACGTATCGCCATAAATTCATCGGCATAGGTGCGAGCCATATGGTCCGCGTCCTGCACCGTATCAAGGGTAATCGCGGCCAAACCTAGACCATCCCCTGACATCTTTTCGATCACATTTTCAACAATCTGCGCCATTTGAAGGAAACCGATGCGCCCGTCGATGAAGCCGTCCAGCGCGCGTTCCTTGGCTGCGTTGAAGACCGCGCCGGCCAATCCGCCCTCTTCCATGACCCATCGCGCAAGGCGCAAAGCCGGATAACGCGCCTCGTCGGGGGCTTTGAAATTAAGGCTGCCGATCTTGGCGAGATCCAGCCGTTCGACCGGCAATTCCGCACGTGCAGGCCAGTTCAGCGCATATCCGATCGCGTGACGCATATCGTGAGGCCCGACATGGGCCATGAGTGCTCCGTCGTGAAAGCCGACAAGCGCATGGATCAGACTTTCGGGGTGAATAATGGCTTCGATCTTATCAGGTGCAATGCCGAAATATTCATGGGTTTCAATAAGTTCAAGCGCCTTATTAAACAAGCTGGCGCTGTCGATTGTGATCCTTTGACCCATGTCCCAATTGGGGTGAGAAGAGGCCGCTTCGAGCGTCGCATTCGCCAGTTTTTCCATAGGCCAATCGCGAAACGCGCCGCCTGAAGCGGTGATGATGACCCGCTCCACGGCTTCCATCTCTTCCCCGACAAGGGCTTGAAAAACGGCCGAATGCTCGCTGTCGACGGGAAGGACTTTGGCACCGTGCGCATCTGCTGTGCCCAATAGCAAAGCGCCTGCGGTCACAAGGCTTTCCTTGTTGGCCAGCGCAAGTGTCGTTCCCTGTTCCAGCGCCTTAAGGCCCGGGGCCAGACCGGCCGCCCCAACAATGGATGACATGATCCAGTGCGCGGGTCTGTCTGCGACATCGCAGAGCGCAGCTTCACCCGCCGCCACTTCGATACCGGTGCCCGCAAGTGCATCGCGCAGGTCATCGCGGCAGTCTTCATAGGCCGTGACCGCGATCTCAGCGTTCAGGGATATCGCTTGTTGCGCAAGTTTTGCGATGTTGCGCCCACCGGTCAGGGCGACAATCTCGTAATTCTCGCGGTCGCGTTCAATAAGATCAATCGTGTTGCACCCGATTGACCCGGTTGCCCCGAAAATCGTGACCTTTCGCATCAGAGCGGAACCGGCGCGGGCGGAAAATCGATGATTTGTTCGACCAAGAGCAGGAAGATCGACGCACCCAGCATGCCGTCAAAGCGGTCAAACATGCCGCCATGTCCGGGCATGATGGCAGAGCTGTCTTTGACGCCCATCTTTCGCTTGATCGCGCTTTCTGCGACATCGCCCATTTGGGATGCCATTGAAATTGCTACGGAAATAGCGATCAGCTCCCCGCCGGACTGCCCGTACCAGACGAATATCGCGCCGATTATTGCGGCCCCAATCCATCCCGCAACAGTGCCAGACCACGTCTTTTTGGGGCTGACCTTGGGCCAGAATTTCGGCCCCCCGATAAAGCGACCTGCGAAATATCCCAAAATGTCCGTGGCAATCACGACCAGCGCGAGCCAGCCCATCCAGCCAAAGCCGAAATCATCGCGCAGAATGGTCATGCCAAAGCCCGCGATCAAAATGGCGGCAGAGGTGATGGCGTAAGTTAAACGATGCGTCTCCACCTGGCTGACGCCCAACATGGCCGGGGCCAAAAGAAGAGGAAGCGCATAGCCGTTCGGCAATTCCATCGCGATCAGAAGTGTGATGGCTGAGGCGGCGGCCATCGGAATGGCGACCCGCGCCGAGCCGATCATCCGCAAGAGTTCCCAAATCATGATGCCCGAAATAGCGGCAATCAGGATGTGAAACGTGATCCCGCCGACCCACATCGCCCAAAGCCCAAGCGCGGCTGCAATGCCGCCTGAAACCAGACGTTGTGTCAGATCATTCCACTGCCCACCCCCGGCATGGCTCATCCAGGCACTGCTCCGTATCGGC
>CALLWO010000102.1 GCA_938016355.1 uncultured Boseongicola sp.
AAGGAACGGCCTATGACCAAGATCACGTTGTACAACACTGCGAAACGCCAGAAAGAGCCGTTTCAGCCAATCGACGCTGAAGACGTGCGGATGTATGTCTGTGGTCCAACGGTTTATGATCGTGCGCATTTGGGCAATGCACGCCCGGTTGTTGTATTTGACATGCTTTTTCGGCTGCTTCGCGAAATCTATGGCGCCGATCACGTGCGCTACGTGCGAAACTTCACCGATGTGGATGACAAGATCAACGCAACGGCGCGGGCCCGTAAAGACGCTGGCGCGGAGGGTTCGATCGAGGCTTTGATCCGCGCGCGTTCGGATGAAACGATTGCCTGGTACTTGCAAGATATGGATGCGCTAGGGGCGCTCAGACCATCGGATATGCCGCGCGCAACGGAATGGGTTGATCAGATGGTCGACATGACGGCCGGGCTGATTGAACGCGGCCACGCGTATGAGGCCGAGGGACACGTCTTGTTTCGTGTCAGGTCTTACAATGAATATGGTGCGCTTTCGGGGCGCTCAGTCGATGACATGATCGCAGGTGCACGGGTTGAAGTCGCGCCTTACAAAGAAGATCCGATGGACTTTGTTCTATGGAAGCCGTCGGATGATGAAACACCGGGATGGGAAAGCCCATGGGGCCGTGGCCGACCGGGCTGGCATATCGAATGCTCTGCGATGGCGCATGAACTGCTTGGTGCAGCCTTTGATATTCACGGTGGTGGAAACGACCTTCAATTTCCGCACCACGAAAACGAGATTGCCCAGTCAAATTGCATGGGGCATCCGTTCGCGAACGTCTGGATGCATAACGAGATGTTGCAGGTCGAAGGTAAAAAGATGTCCAAATCGCTGGGCAATTTCTTCACTGTGCGCGACCTGCTTGATCAGGGCGTGCCGGGCGAGGTTATTCGCTTTGTCTTTTTGTCCACGCATTATCGAAAACCGATGGATTGGACGTCTGACAAAGCGCGCGAAGCCGAGGCAACGCTGCGCAAGTGGTTCAGAATTGCAGCGCAGTCCGACGTTTCTGAGGGCGTGCCAGACGGCATCGTCGGCGCACTTGCCAGTGATCTCAACACCCATCAGGCTTTGGGCGTTTTGCACGATCTTGCCAATAGCGGCGAAGCCGCCTCGTTGCGACGTGGATTGCAGTTTCTGGGTTTCATGACGGATTGCACACCGGAGTGGGCAGAAGAAGGCGGTGCTGTGCTTAAGGACCTTTCAGACAAATTCTCGAAAGTGAGGGAGGACGCGCTTGCGACAAAAGACTTCTCTCAAGTCGATGCGCTGAAAGCTGCGTTGTCGGAAGCCGGGGTCGAAGTTCGCATGAGCAAGGATGGTGTCGAATTGCTTCCCGGCGACGGCTTCCAACCGGCTAAGCTGGAGGCATTGAAATGAGCAAAGAGCGACTTTCACTCTTCGACACTACGCTGCGGGACGGGCAACAAACGCAAGGCGTGCAGTTTTCGACCGAGGAAAAAGCCGTGATCGCGGACAACCTCGATGCTCTTGGCATTGACTACATTGAAGGCGGATGGCCCGGTGCCAATCCGACCGACAACGCTTTTTTTGAAACAAGGCCGAATTTGAATGCCACGTTTACCGCCTTTGGCATGACCAAGCGGGCAGGGCGCTCGGCTGCGAATGACGATGTGTTGGCGGCCGTTTTGAACGCCAATGCGCCTGCTGTGTGTCTGGTCGGGAAAACCCATGACTTTCACGTCGACACCGCGCTTGGCATTTCACTGGATGAAAACTTAACGAATATTCGCGAAAGCATCGCCCATCTCGTCGCAGAAGGGCGGGAAGCGCTGTTTGACGCAGAACATTTCTTTGATGGGTACAAAGCCAATCCCGACTACGCTCTGAAATGCGCGAAGGCGGCTTTGGAGGCTGGCGCGCGCTGGGTCGTTCTTTGCGACACGAACGGCGGAACACTGCCCGAAGAAATTGGCCGTATTACACGGGCTGTGATCGATGCCGGTGTTCCGGGCGACCGGCTTGGTATTCACACCCACGACGACACCGGCAACGCGGTTGCTTGCAGTCTTGCCGCTGTAGATGCGGGTGCAAGACAAATTCAAGGCACGTTGAATGGGCTTGGTGAGCGCTGCGGCAATGCAAACCTTACGACGTTGATCCCGACGCTTTTGTTGAAGGAACCCTATGCAAGCGCGTTCGAGATCGGCGTGGATCTTTCGGCACTTGAAACACTGACGCGGACGTCGCGCACGCTCGATGACATTCTCAACCGCGTGCCATTGCGTAGCGCACCTTACGTTGGCGCATCTGCTTTCGCGCACAAGGCCGGTTTGCACGCCAGCGCAATTGTCAAAGATCCCACCACTTATGAACATGTGGATCCCGGCCTCGTCGGAAACGAGCGCATTGTGCCAATGTCCAATCAGGCAGGGCAATCAAACCTTGTCCGACGCCTTGGCGAAATGGGCATAGCGGTCGAAAAAGGCGATCCGCGGCTCGGTGAAATTCTTGAGATCGTGAAGCTTCGAGAGGCCGAGGGCTACAGTTATGATACGGCCCAGGCCTCGTTTGAATTGCTCGCGCGACGCGCGCTTGGGCAGGTGCGCGACTTCTTCGAGGTGAAGCGTTACAAAGTCACCGTCGAGCGTCGCAAAAATAAGTACAACAAAATGGTGTCCGTCTCGGAAGCTGTCGTCGTCGTGAAAATCGGCGATCAAAAGATGCTTTCGGTCAGTGAATCGCTGGATGAAACCGGTTCGGATCGTGGCCCGGTGAACGCTCTGGCAAAAGCGCTTGCAAAAGATCTTGGCCCCTTTCAGTCGGTGACAGATGATCTAAGGCTGGTCGATTTCAAAGTGCGTATCACCCAAGGTGGCACCGAAGCCGTGACCCGCGTGACGATTGACAGTGAAGACGCGCAAGGACGTCGTTGGTCGACGGTTGGCGTCAGTCCGAACATTGTGGATGCTTCGTTTGAGGCGTTGCTTGATGCCATCAACTGGAAAATTGTGCGCGACTATACAAGCCAAGCCAGTATGGACAAATAGGGCGGGGGATCAGATCGGATGAGCCTTCAAGCCTGTGCGGATATCGTACAAAAAAGCGACCCCGTTCGCTTTCAGGCTGCGATGGCTGCTCCGGTTGAGTCGCGCCGTGTCTTGTTTCCCCTCTATGCGTTCAATGTCGAGGTGGCGCGCGCGCCTTGGGTCACCGAAGAGCCGACGATTGCGGAGATGCGGCTCCAATGGTGGCGTGATGTCTTGGACGAAATTAAGGAGCAACGGCCCGTGCGTCGTCATGAGGTGTCGTCCGAATTGGCAAACGTGCTCCATTCTGGATTGGCAGATAGTCTTGATCGATTGGTGCAGGCACGGCGTTGGGACATTTACAAAGACCCGTTTGAGGACGCGGACCATTTTGACGAATACCTCAAAATGACCGGCGGATTGCTCATGTGGATGTCAGCGCATTTGCTTGGGGCAAGGATCAACACCACGCAGCAGATTTTCTCGCTCGGGCGGGCAACCGCGCTTGCTCGCTTTCTTCAAGCCGTCCCCGCGCTGGAAAGTCACGGGCGCATTCCGCTGGTTGACGGACGGGAAACCGCAATTTCCGAACTTGCTCACAACGCACTCAATGATCTGCCGGACATGCGGAAACTGCGTGCAGCCATTCCGGCTGCTGCGCGCGGTGCGTTGATTGAGGGCTGGCAAACAGAAGCGCTTTTGCGCCAAGTTGTTCACCAGCCCGCCCGGGTTGCTCAAGGCGCGATGGGAATAAGCGAATTCAAAAGCCGATGGCTTTTATTCCGCTGGGCCTGATTGTGCCTTTGTGTGGAAAGTAAGCCAGATTAGTGCGCCACCGGCCAAGACAAGGAACGGCGCAATGGCAAGGTTGACGGCTTTCCATCCTTCAACTGCGCTACCGCCAGAGCAATTCATCAAGCCCCCGGAGGCAAGCGAGGCAATCGTAACGCCCCCAAAGACAAGAAAATCATTCATGCCTTGGACACGCCCGCGTTCTTCCGGTGTGTGAGATGCAGCCAGCATTGTGGTTGCGCCGATAAACCCAAAGTTCCAGCCAAGCCCGAGCAAGATCAGTGCGATAAAGAAATTTTCGAGATCCGTACCGGCAAGGGCAACCGCGCCCGCACCGGCAAGGATGACCAAACCGGCGGCAACGATTTTTTCGACCCCAAATCGCGCGATTAGATGTCCGGTAAAGAACGACGGTGCAAACATTGCGAGGACATGGCCCGAAACCACGTCTGCGGCGTTGTCGGTGGTAAAGCCGCACCCAACGACCGCAAGCGGCGTGGATGTCATCACGAGGTTCATCAATGCATAGGCAACCATACCGCAGATGATGGCCACCGCGATGCGGGGTGTCGCCAAAAGCTCAAGCCGTGTGCGCCCGCGCGGTTCATCTTCAGAGGCGACTTGGGGTCTAGGCGTGTCAAGAAACACAAACAAAAACGACCCGAGAATGTTCAATACAATGATCGCCAGGTAGGTGCCCAGAAATGGAATGACCATGGATTGCGCGGTCACTTTGACAAGCTGAGGCCCGACGATCGCGCTCAGCAATCCGCCCGCCATGACGTAGCTGATGGCCTTGGGGCGAAACGCGTCGGAAGCCGTGTCGACAGCAGCAAAGCGATAGAACCCTTGGGCCGACATATAGACGCCGGTGAGCAGTGAACCGAGCAAAAAAAGCGGGAACGATCCAAGATAGAGCGCGTAAGCCCCGATTGCTGCGCCCAGCGCGCCGCCGGTCGTGCCCACACAAAAGCCTGCACGGCGGCCAAATTTTTGCATGAATGCCGAAATCGGGTTGGCCGAGAGCATCGAACCCAGAACGATCAGTGAAATCGGCAGCGTCGCAAAACAGATGTTTGAAGCAAGCGATTGCCCGGCCAAACCGCCAACGACAAAGACCATAGGCATCTGCGCACCCAAAATGGCCTGTGCAAAGACCAATACGGTCACGTTGCGTCGGGCGCGGTTATCATCAAATGCGGCATTCATTCCGGTGGCTTAGGAGGATCGCCAGGCGCTCACAAGAAAAATCGAAAAAATTTCTGGACGACGGCTCGTTGCGCCCTAGGTCCTGACCAGAAAAGTGTCTGAGAAGCCGCCGAGAGTGACTATGTATAGCTCACGAAGATTCGATAGTGATCGTCAGGCTGTTCCAGATCGGAGTAGAGCCGGAAGACTGCTTTTACTCGCAGGCACCCAAGAAGCAAGACATGTTTCGATCGCGCTATCGCGCGAATTGGTTAATATGACCGTGTCCCTTGCCCGTCCCGAACGGAACCCCCGCTCTTATGGGCGGCCCTTGCGAATTGGCGGATGGGGTGGGGAAAGCAGTTTTCGGGAATGGCTCATTAACGAACGCATCACGGCGGTCGTGGACGCGACCCATCCTTTTGCCGAACAGATGAGCCATCGGGTTGCGCGTGTGTGTAGCGATCTCGATATTGAAACAGTTCGGTTTCTGCGCCCAAGTTGGATGCCGACCGAACAGGACAATTGGACATTTCTGAACGACGCAAGCGAGGCAGCCGAGCACATTCCTCAAGATGCAACGGTTTTCCTAAGTACAGGTCGGCGCGATCTACGTGTATTTGAAAACCTCAAAGGCCGTAAAATTATTTGCCGAATTCGGGAAACTCCTCCGGGCCCGTTCCCGTTTGTGGGTGGAGAGTTCGTCTCGACGCCTGGTCCCTTTACCGTGGAAAGTGAGATCCGGTTCTTGATGCGCGAAGGCGTGGATTGGCTGGTCACACGCAATTCAGGAGGGCAGGGGAGCTGGCCCAAACTAGAAGCCGCGCGTTCGCTTGGATTGCCGGTTGCAATGATCCGCCGCCCGCCGCAACCTGACGTGATGAAAATCAACACGGTGGCGGAAATTCTTTCATGGGTGCGACGACGGATGTGAATGTGGGCCGCGTCATCGTCTCCGACGCCTGCGTCGCAGAGGGTGCAGTTTGGCTTTCTAAACATGATGACCGTTTTGCCGCCGCTTTGGCGCTCACCGGACCTTTGCCGCTTCGGTTGCGAAAGGATGGGTTTGCCGCTCTTTTGGACGCCATCGTCAGCCAACAGGTGTCGGTTGCTGCTGCTGATGCCATTTGGGGGCGCTTGAAATCGGCCGGCCTGACAGGGCCAAGAAAAATCAAAGCCGCCAGCGACGACGCGCTTCGGGCCTGTGGGATGTCGCGCCAGAAAATTCGCTATGCACGTGCATTGGCGGACGCGGGTATCCGCTATCCGGCGCTTCGCAATATGACGACCGACGATGTGATCGAGCGATTGATCGAAGTTCCCGGTATCGGCAAATGGACTGCAGAAATTTATGCGATGTTCTCGCTCGGTCGCGCCGATGTCTTTGCACCGGGCGATCTAGCCTTGCAGGAAGCCGCGCGTGTGCTCTTTGAACTGGACGCACGGCCAACGGAAAAAGAGCTGCGCCAAATGTCGGAAGTCTGGTCGCCGTGGCGCGGCGTTGCTGCGCGCTTGCTTTGGGCATACTACCACGTTGCAAAAGATCGTGAGGGCATCAGATGAGCGAGTTGAATTTCAAACGAAAAGCGTCCGGCAGCGGAAAGGATAGCTCGGTTGTGATGTTCCTCCATGGCTACGGAGCTGATGGTGGCGACCTTTTGGGACTCGCCGATCCGCTTGCGCCGCATTTGCCGGATACAGTCTTCATAGCGCCTGATGCTCCGGATCGATCAATGGCGAACCCGATGGGTTTTCAGTGGTTTCCGATCCCTTGGATCGACGGATCAACGGAATCTGCGGCCGCCGAAGGTTTGATGCAATCCGCGCGCGTTCTTGATAGCTTTATTGACCGCGTTTTGGCCGATGAGGGGCTTTCTCCAGACCGACTTGTGCTTTTTGGCTTCAGCCAGGGCACGATGTTGAGTTTGCACGTTGCGCCGCGTCGCGGTGACGAGGTGGCAGGCATCGTTGGGTTCTCAGGACGGTTGATGTTCCCCGAAAGCCTTGCTGACGAGGCCATCTCAAAGCCGCCCGTTTTGTTGGTTCACGGCAACGCTGACGATGTTGTGCCATTTGAAGAAATGGAAGCCGCGGGCGCGGGTCTTCAAGGCGCGGGCTTCAAAGTCTACGGCCATGTCATGGATGGAACGGCACATGGTATTGCGCCGGACGGGCTGGGCGTGGCGTTGACGTTTATTAAGGAATGTCTGGCAATCGAATAATGTCACCCGTTTCGATTTGACCGGACGTGTCATTGCGTTGTTACGTTTAGCCCCCACCAATGAACCGCCCGGATCACAATGATGGGGGTTGCCAGTGAGTGAGCCCTATATATAGTCCGGTAATAGCTGGGGCGGGGTTCCCCGCTCTGGTACCAAACGACGGTAGACAGGGCGGAGGCGGAGTCCCCAATGAACGGCGAATTCAGGACGAGTTTTGTACGAGAACCAGCGGGTTTGAAGCAGCATCCGGCGCTTGTTTTGAACGCGGATTATCGCCCGTTATCCTATTACCCTTTATCGCTATGGCCTTGGCAGGATGCCATCAAGGC
>CALLWO010000103.1 GCA_938016355.1 uncultured Boseongicola sp.
ATTTCGATTGGCCGAGACCGAAAAGTACCCGCATGTGACGTTTTTCCTGAATGGCGGACGCGAAACACCAGAGAAAGGTGAAGATCGGTTCATGCCGAAGTCACCCAATGTTGCGACGTATGATATGCAGCCGGAGATGTCGTCTGAGGAAGTCACTGAGCACTTTGTAGCGGCAATCAGTGAAGGATACGATCTGATTGTCGTGAATTATGCAAACCCCGATATGGTGGGGCATACCGGAGATCTCAACGCGGCCATTGCGGCGTGCGAAGCCGTTGATCGAGGGTTGGCGCGTGTGATGACCGCCTTGGAAAAAGCTGGCGGCGCCATGATATTGACCGCGGACCACGGCAATTGCGAAACAATGGTGGACCCTGAAACCGGAGGGCCGCATACAGCGCATACAACGAACCTCGTACCGGTTGCGATTATTGGTGCGGCGAGCGGTGCGACTGTGTCTGATGGGCGATTGGCGGACCTTGCGCCGACGCTTTTGGATTTGATGAACATCGACAAACCCGAAGAGATGACGGGCGAAAGTTTGATCGCCCGATGATCCGTGCTGCTTTTTGCCTTTGGATCTCCACCGCCGGGTTCGCATGTGCGCAAGAAGACCCGTCGGCTTTGGCACGCACGGCCTCGGAGTATTTGAATCAGGCGGCGATTGCGTTGTCGGAGGCCGAAGGCGCGCGTGATCGGATCACAGCGCTGACGGCCACGGTGCAAGCTTTTGAAAAGGGTTTGACCGCGATGCGCGAAGGGCTGCGCCGGGCGTCTTTGGCGGAACGCATACAGCGCGATGCGCTCGCCGGGCATGATGCCGAACTTTCCCGGCTTTTGGGTGTATTGCAGACGATTGAACGCTCAGGCGGGACGCGCGCGGCGCTTCATCCGGAGGGGCCGTTGCCCGCGATACGAGCGGGCATGCTGGCTGGTGATCTTGTGCCCGCGTTGAATGCGCGCGCGCAAAGTCTTGCGGTCGAGTTGGAAGACCTTACGGCAATTGTGGCCTTGCAACGCGCGGGCGAGGCGCAGCTTGAGGACGGTCTCAAGAGCATCAGGGCCGCTCGCCTTGCCCTTGCCGAGGCGGTTTCGGAACGCACAAACCTGCCAGACGAAGTCGCGACTGACGACGCGGCGATGCAAGCATTGATCAATTCGTCGGAAACGCTGAGGGCGTTCGCGGACGCGTTGGTCACAGATTCTCCTTGGACCGGCAGCATTGATGAGAACTGGGCAATGCCGGTTCAGGGCCGTATTTTGCGTGCCTTTGATGAGGCCGATGCAGCCGGAATTGCACGCCCGGGCTGGGTTGTCGCGACGCAGGCGGCGGCGCTGGTCACAACGCCGAGCGAAGGAACTGTGCGGTTTGCCGGCGATCTTCCGGATTTCGACGGGGTCACAATATTGGAACCACGCGCCGGCGAATTGCTGATTCTTGCGGGATTGGGGCGCGTGTTTGTTCGACGTGGCCAGATTGTTTCTAAGGGCGAACCAATCGGCCTGATGCCGGGTGACACACAGTCAGCACAAGAGATTTTGATCGAAACAAACGATGTTGGTGGTCAATCTGCCCGCGAAACGCTTTATATTGAACTCAGACAAGGCCGGGAGGCGATCGACCCAGCGTCGCGCTTTGACCCGGAGGTTGAATAAGGGAAGCTGATGAAACGATTTTTCTTAGCGACGATTACCGGCGTGATGCTGGGTGCAGTTGTGACGACTCAGGTCGCAGGCCCGCTCGTAGCGCAGGAAGCCGACAAAAAGGCATCCGTTTACGAGCAACTTGATCTGTTCGGCGACATATTCGAGCGCATTCGCGCGCAATACGTCGAAGATGTGGACGAGTCTGATCTTATTGAAGCGGCGATCAACGGAATGCTGACGTCGCTTGATCCGCACTCCTCCTATCTGTCGCCCGACGATGCAGCTGACATGCGCGTTCAGACGCGCGGTGAATTTGGCGGATTGGGCATTGAAGTCACGCAGGAAGATGGCTTTGTCAAAGTCGTTTCTCCGATTGATGACACTCCGGCTGACAAGGCAGGGATGCAGGCGGGTGATTTCATAACACATGTCGATGGCGAAAGTGTGCTTGGGCTTGGCTTGGATCAGGCCGTTGATCTGATGCGCGGACCGATTGGAAGCGAAATCATCATCACGGTTGTTCGCGAAGGCGAAAGCGAGCCGTTTGATGTTTCTATCATTCGCGACACTATCAAATTGACGGCAGTACGCTCGCGCACCGTTGGCAGCACAGTCATCTTGCGCCTGACGACATTCAGCGACCAGACTTTCCCATCAATGCGCGATCAACTCGCACGTCGGGTGGAGGATCTTGGCGGGATGGACAATGTCAACGGATTTATCATCGACTTGCGCAATAACCCCGGCGGGCTTTTGACCCAAGCTGTGCGCGTCTCCGATGCGTTCCTTGATGCAGGTGAGATTGTCTCAACACGGGGCCGCGATCCGCAAGACGGTGACCGGTTCAATGCGGAACCCGGCGATCTGGCACAGGACAAACCAGTTGTCGTTTTGATCAATGGCGGGTCTGCCTCAGCATCGGAAATCGTCGCGGGTGCGCTTCAGGATCACCGCCGTGCGATTGTTGTCGGCACAAAGAGCTTCGGCAAAGGCTCGGTGCAAACCGTCATGCCATTGCGTGGTGATGGTGCGATGCGTCTCACGACGGCGCGGTATTACACGCCTTCTGGTCGCTCGATCCAGGCGCTGGGCGTTGCACCTGACATCATTGTTGAGCAGCCTCCGCGACGCGACGAAGAGGAAGAGACGGACGAACCGCAGCGCGGCGCACGCTCCGAAGCCGATCTTCGCGGCAGCCTTGGCAACGATAGCCTGACCGAGGATGAAATTCGCCAGATCGAGGAAGATCGCGCGAAGGCGGAAGCGGCAGCTGAATTGCGGGAAGACGATTATCAACTGGCGTATGCCATCGATATCCTCAAGGGCATTTCGGTGCTCGGACCTGAGTATGCGGCTGCTTTGGCAGCAGGTCGGGGCAACTAAGCCGACCACGTCATGATGATTTCTAAAAGGCGCGCTCCGTTAAATCGGAGCGCGCCTTTTTTATTGCTTGCATAAACAAGATCGCGCGAAGACTTGTGCAAAAATGGCGGTTTCATCGCTTTTCGATGCCGATTATGTTGCGTGGCGAAGGAGCTTTCCATGTCAGCTATCGTTCAGGTCAGGGACCTGCAGAAAACCTATGACGGTGGGTTTGAAGCGCTTAAGCGCGTGAACCTTGATATTGAAGAGGGCGAAATTCTCGCGCTTCTCGGTCCCAATGGCGCGGGCAAGACGACACTTATCTCGACGATTTGCGGCATTACGACACCGACATCGGGCTCGATAAGCGTTGGCGGGCATGATGTGATTGATGATTTCCGGCGCGCGCGCCGGCTTGTTGGTTTGGTGCCTCAAGAGATCAATCTTGAGCCGTTTGAGTTTGTGATGAACACCGTGCGATTTTCGCGCGGGCTTTTCGGCAAGGGGCGCAACGACGCGTATTTGGAGCAGATTCTTAAGGATCTATCGCTTTGGGACAAACGCGGCGGGCGGATCGCGGAGCTTTCCGGTGGTATGAAGCGTCGCGTTCTGATCGCCAAAGCCTTGAGCCACGAGCCGCGAGTGCTTTTTCTTGATGAGCCGACCGCAGGCGTGGATGTCGAGTTGCGCAAGGACATGTGGCAGCTTGTGGAGCGTCTGCGCAAAGACGGTGTGACGATCATCCTGACCACGCATTACATCGAGGAGGCCGAGGCGATTGCAGATCGCGTTGGCGTGATCAACAAGGGCGAGATCCTGTTAATCGAAGACAAAGCGGCGCTGATGTCCCGCATGGGGCAGAAGGAAATGCGGATTGAATTGACCGAAAGCATCGAGACCGTCCCGGAGAGCCTTGGCGATTATGATCTGGTACGTAGCAATGACGGACGTGTCCTGACGTATGCGTATCAAACCACGTCGACGCGCACCGGGATCACGTCACTTTTGAAAGACCTTCAGGCGGCGGGCATCGGTTTGCGCGATGTACAGACGTCACAAAGCTCGCTTGAAGATATCTTCGTCAATCTTGTGAAGGAGTCCGCGAAATGAACTGGTATGGCATCCGCGCGATCTACCGCTTCGAAATGGCGCGCTTCTTCCGCTCGATAGTTCAGTCAATTGTGTCGCCGGTCCTGTCGACGTCGCTTTATTTCGTGGTCTTTGGCGCCGCAATTGGCAGCCGCATTCAGGAGGTCGAGGGCGTGAGCTATGGCGCGTTTATCGTGCCCGGTCTGATCATGCTCAGCGTGTTGACGCAATCACTGCAGAACGCCAGCTTTGGTATTTATTTCCCTAAGTTCATTGGCACGATCTACGAAATTCTATCGGCTCCGGTGTCGGCGCTGGAAATTGTGATCGGCTATGTCGGCGCGGCTGCCACAAAATCGCTTTTGATTGGCTCAATCATACTTGTGACCTCGTTCTTCTTTGTGGACATCACGATCCAGCACCCGTTCTGGATGCTTGCATTCCTTGTTCTGACCTGTGTGTCGTTTTCGCTTTTGGGGTTCATTATTGGCATCTGGGCCAAAAGCTTCGAGCAACTGAACCTCGTGCCGCTTTTGGTGGTCACGCCCTTGGTCTTCCTCGGGGGGTCGTTTTATTCCATCAGCATGCTGCCGCCCATCTGGCAGTCTATCTCGCTCTTTAATCCCGTGCTGTATCTGGTTTCGGGCTTTCGCTGGGCGTTTTTTGGAATGTCTGACGTGCCTGTTGCGGCCAGCCTTTTTGCGATAACAACCTTTAGCGCGGTGTGTCTTGGCATCGTTTGGTGGATCTTTAAATCGGGGTATCGCCTAAAAACCTAAGCGTGGGGCAATCAAAAATGTGGCGCACGCGCCACGCCTTTTGGGCTTTCACCTTGTTGCGGGCCGGGTGTCGTCCTACATGCCCCCCATGCGCCGCTTTATTCCGTTTGTTAAAACCCCGCCGACCGTCTCGGTCATTCGTATGCAAGGTGTCATCGCCGCCCAAGGGCGCGGTGGTGCGTTAAACGATGCCGGGCTTGCCGGATTGATCCAGAAAGCCTTCACAAAGGGCAAACCACAGGCTGTTGCCCTGTCGATCAATTCACCGGGCGGGAGCCCTTCACAATCGTCTTTGATTTCCGCCCGCATTCGACGCTTGGCCGAAGAAAAGGACGTAAAGGTTTTCGCCTTCGTTGAAGATGTGGCCGCATCGGGTGGATATTATATCGCCTCGGCAGCTGACGAAATTTGGGTGGATCGCCATTCTGTTGTTGGTTCCATAGGCGTGATTTCCGCAGGTTTTGGATTTAAAGACCTGATTGAACGCTACGGGATCGAGCGTCGGGTTTACACGTCAGGCAAAACCAAAAGCATGCTTGACCCGTTCAAAGAGGAAAAACCGGAAGACGTGGCAAGATTGAAGGCGCTGCAGGAACACATCCACGGCGAATTCATTGACCACGTCAAAACCCGACGCGGTGACAAGTTGTCCTCGGAGATAGACCTGTTCAACGGCGACATCTGGGTTGGCGGGGCTGCAATGGACACGGGATTGATTGATGGGGTCGGGCACCTCGTTCCAAAGATGAAGGAACTCTACGGCGACAAGGTCGCGCTGCGCGTCTATCAGCAACGTAAACCGTTTCTGTCTCGCCTTGGTGCGCAAGTCATTGGCGACGCGATGGGCGAAGTTGAAGATCGCGCAGCGTTCGCGCGTTTTGGGCTTTAACGTTTCATGATCCTCAAGATTGTATCCCTGTTTCTGGTGGTCATCGCTGTGCTTGGCATGTTCGGTAAACTGCGATGGATATCACCTTTCAGGCGCAAGCTTGAGACAGCGACCTGCAAAGACTGCGGGCGACATTTGATTGGCAAAGGGCCGTGTCCCTGCGGAAAGGCCCAAAACTGATGGATTTTGTTTTTGCCGGGCTTGGGCTTGTGATCTTGCTGATCGCTGGCGATTTGTTGGTCCGTGGCGCGGTAAATATGTCCCTGCGCCTTGGTGTGCCTGCGTTGATTGTCAGCCTGACGATTGTGGCCTTCGGGACATCCGCGCCTGAACTTCTGATTTCGGTTGATTCTGTTTTGAACAACGCGCCGGGTCTTGCGCTCGGCAACGTAGTGGGCTCGAACACGGCGAATATTCTGTTGGTGCTGGGCGTGCCCGCTCTCATTTCCCGGCTGCATACGTCAGGTGATGAGATACGCAAAAGCTATGTCACCATGATCGCCGCGACGCTGATGTTCATTGTCGCGGCCTTCTTTGGCCCGCTCACATGGATGCATGGCCTTCTCTTTCTTGCCGTTCTCGTCGTTGTCTTGGGCGACCAGGGTCGCCAGGCCATGGCCCACCGTCGGAGCGCCAAAGAGGCTGAAGTCGATCTTGAAGGCGTCGATCCGGATATGCCTTGGTGGAAAATCTCGACCTTTCTTGTGCTGGGGCTGATCGGCTTGCCGCTGGGTGCGGATATTCTGGTAAAAGCCGCGCTTTCTATCGCGACGTCTTATGGCGTGTCAGATCGGGTAATCGGATTGACACTGGTTGCGATCGGAACGTCGCTGCCCGAGTTGGCAACAACCGTGGTGGCGGCGATCCGGCGTCAGGCCGATGTCGCGCTTGGCAATGTCATTGGTTCAAATCTGTTCAACCTGCTCGCGATCACGGGCATCGCGACGCTATTTGGAAACATCCCGGTAGAGCCGTCGTTCCTGAAATTCGATCTTTGGGTTATGCTCGTTGCGTCGTTGTTGCTGGCGCCGTTTGTGTTCCGTGACAGTTGGAACATTACCCGGCGTTGGGGCACTTTGCTGACGGCATTATATGTCTTCTATACGCTGAAAGTGATCTATCTATGAGCGGTGCTGCACTTGTAACCGGAGCAGGTAAGCGACTTGGGCGCGCTATGGCGCTTGGGCTGGCGGGCCGTGGTCTGGACGTGGCGGTGCACTACAACACGTCCTCTCAAGACGCCGAAGATGTGGTTGCAGAAATCAAGGCAATGGGACGCAACGCGATTACCGTCCAAGCCGATCTTTTGAACGAAGATGAAACGCAAGCGCTTGTGGCGAATGCTGCAATTGGCCTTGGGAAACCTTTGACGGTGCTGGTGAACTCGGCTTCGATTTTCGAATACGACAACATTCAATCCGCAACTCGAGAGACGTGGGATCGGCATCTGGAATCCAACCTTCGCGCGCCGTTTGTTTTGAGCCAGATGTTTGCCGCGCAAGCACCTGAACCTGACTTTGGCGGTCAATGGAACGAACCGACCGCCAAGGCAATGATTGTGAATATGGTCGATCAACGCGTGCGGAAACTGACGCCGGAATTCATGACCTATACGATTGCGAAAATGGGTCTTTGGGCTTTGACCAAAACTTCAGCGCAAGGGCTCGCGCC
>CALLWO010000104.1 GCA_938016355.1 uncultured Boseongicola sp.
CCAAGACAGGTGGATCATGGCTGAGCTTAAGAACATCGAAGTGCGCGGCGCGCGCGAACACAATCTCAAGAATGTCGATGTCGATATTCCGCGCGATCAGTTGGTGGTGATCACGGGCCTGTCTGGGTCCGGCAAGTCGTCACTTGCCTTTGACACGATCTATGCCGAAGGCCAGCGCCGCTATGTGGAATCCCTGTCTGCCTATGCGCGCCAGTTCCTTGATATGATGGAAAAGCCGGATGTGGATCACATCAGCGGCCTTAGCCCGGCTATTTCCATCGAGCAAAAGACAACGTCAAAGAACCCACGTTCGACCGTCGGCACGGTGACCGAGATCTACGATTATATGCGGCTTCTGTTTGCCCGGGCCGGAACGCCGTTTTCGCCGGCGACGGGATTGCCGATTGAGGCGCAGCAGGTTCAGGACATGGTTGATCGCGTGATGGCGATGGAGGAAGGCACGCGCGCCTATCTTCTTGCGCCCATCGTGCGCGACCGCAAAGGCGAGTATCGCAAGGAATTTATCGAGCTTCGAAAGCAAGGGTTCCAACGGGTCAAAGTTGACGGGCAGTTCTATGAACTCGATGAGCCGCCCAAACTCGACAAGAAATTCCGCCACGATATCGACGTCGTTGTGGATCGCCTTGTCGTGAAAGAAGGGCTGGAAACCCGTCTTGCCGACAGTTTCCGAACCGCGCTTGATTTGGCGGATGGCATCGCGTTTCTGGAAACGGCTGTACCCGAAGATCAGGACCCGGAGCGGATTACCTTCTCCGAGAATTTTGCCTGCCCTGTCAGTGGCTTCACCATCCCCGAGATCGAGCCGAGACTGTTCTCTTTCAACGCGCCGTTTGGGGCGTGCCCGTCTTGTGATGGCCTTGGGGTTGAGCTGTTTTTTGACGAGCGTCTGGTCGTCCCTGACCAGAATCTCAAAATCTATGACGGGGCGTTGGCGCCTTGGCGCAAAGGTAAATCGCCGTATTTCCTGCAAACGATTGAGGCGATTGCGAAACACTACGAATTCGACAGAAACACCAAGTGGAAAGACCTCGCCCCCCACGTTCAGCAGGTTTTTCTTTATGGGTCGGGCGACGATGAAATCCAGTTCCGCTATGACGAAGGCGGGCGGGTTTATCAGGTGTCTCGCACGTTCGAAGGGGTCATTCCGAACATGGAGAGGCGCTATCGCGAGACGGATTCGAATTGGATTCGCGAAGAGTTTGAACGGTATCAAAACAACCGGCATTGCGGTGTCTGCGAAGGATTTCGTCTGCGCCCCGAAGCGCTTGCGGTCAAGATCGGCGGCCTGCACGTGGGCGAGGTTGTTCAGATGTCGATCTCTCAGGCGCTGGCCTGGATCGAGGACGCGCCAAACCATCTGACCAAACAGAAAAACGAAATTGCCAAAGCGATCCTGAAGGAAATTCGCGAGCGCCTTGGTTTTCTCAACAACGTTGGTCTGGAATATCTGACGCTCAGTCGGAATGCGGGCACGCTTTCGGGCGGGGAATCCCAGCGTATCCGGCTGGCCAGCCAGATCGGCAGCGGGCTTCAGGGCGTGCTCTATGTGCTGGACGAACCTTCCATTGGTCTGCATCAGCGCGACAACGACAGGCTATTGATTACACTGAAAAATCTCCGCGATCAGGGCAACACCGTGATCGTTGTGGAGCATGATGAAGAGGCGATCCGCGAGGCGGATTACGTCTTTGACATTGGCCCCGGGGCGGGTGTGCACGGCGGTCATATCGTGGCCAAGGGCACGGTGGATGAAATCATCGCCACCAAGGGCAGCATTACGGGTGATTACCTGTCGGGGCGGCGCGAAATTGCCGTGCCGGGTGAGCGGCGTAAGGGCAATAAGAAGAAGCTGACAGTGGTGAAGGCCACGGGCAACAATCTTCAGAATGTCACGGCGGAATTCCCGTTGGGAAAATTTGTCTGCGTCACGGGCGTGTCGGGCGGGGGCAAGTCGACCCTGACGATCGAGACGCTTTTCAAAACCGCCTCTATGTCGCTCAACGGCGCGCGTCAGACGCCGGCGCCTTGTGAGACGATCAAGGGTTTGGAACATCTCGACAAGGTGATCGACATCGACCAGCGGCCTATCGGACGCACGCCGCGATCCAACCCGGCGACCTATACCGGGGCGTTCACGCCGATCCGGGATTGGTTTGCGGGATTGCCGGAGGCCAAGGCGCGCGGGTACAAGCCCGGTCGCTTTAGTTTCAACGTCAAAGGCGGTCGCTGCGAGGCGTGTCAGGGCGATGGTCTGATCAAGATCGAGATGCACTTTTTGCCCGACGTCTATGTGACTTGCGAGACCTGTCAGGGCGCGCGATACAATCGCGAGACATTGGAAATACGCTTTAAAGGCAAGAGCATAGCGGACGTTCTTGATATGACGGTCGAGGACGCGCAGGAATTCTTTAAGGCGGTTCCGTCCATTCGCGAGAAGATGGACGCGCTCGTGCGCGTGGGGCTTGGCTATATCAAAGTTGGTCAGCAGGCGACCACGTTGTCGGGCGGGGAAGCGCAGCGGGTCAAGCTGTCAAAAGAGCTTGCCAAAAGATCAACGGGGCGCACGCTCTACATTCTTGATGAGCCAACGACCGGCCTGCACTTTGAGGATGTGCGTAAGTTATTGGAAGTACTGCATGAATTGGTCGAGCAGGGCAATACGGTGATCGTGATCGAGCACAATCTAGACGTGGTTAAGACCGCCGACTGGATCATTGATATCGGCCCCGAAGGCGGTGACGGCGGGGGGCAGATCGTGGCCAAAGGCACGCCCGAAGACGTCGCGAAAGTCACCGAAAGCCACACCGGGCGCTATTTGAGCGACATGTTGGCCGTGAAACGGGTCGCGGCGGAGTAATTTAGCCCAGGATCAGGTCGGCAAGTTCGATCACATCAAGTACGGCGCGGGTTTTCGGATCGACGCGGATGAGTGAATCACCAACGCGGACGTAGTCATCGCGATCCCCGGGAAGGCGATACCAATCGTCGTCACGCTTCAAAACCGTGCCGTTGCCCGTGCGCACGACGACATATTCGGTGCCGTCTATCGTGACGCGATCCCCGGTTTCCAGAACGACGTATTCGTCATCGAGACGATCCCCGACGTCGTAATCATCATCGTCTTCATCGCGATTTGCCTGCCATTCTTCGGCCGTGACGCCCTTTTTGGCCTGACCGGGCGGGACGCATGCCGGTGTTTTCTTGGCCAGACCGGGCGGACAATGCTTTCCGGCCTTGTTTTTGGCGAATGCCGGTTCGGGGGCCGCAATAAAGCCGATGGCAGATATGGCGCAGAGCGCGATGAAAAAGCGATACATGGTCGTCTCCTTTGGCGCGGGTCTATCCGGTGATACGGGCAAAATTTGGGCGATGGCGCCGACGCGTCAGGAAGAGGTGGGCCGTTTGCGCGATGCTATGCAATATCAATGAAGATTTGGTGTGCGCCGCGCGCTTTTAGGCGTCCAGTTCGACCCAGACAGGGACGTGATCGGAGGGTTTTTCGCGCCCGCGCACGTTGCTTTCAATCCAACATTCTTTCAACAAATCAGCGCATTGCGGTGTCAAAAGATGGTGGTCGATGCGAATGCCGTCGTTTCTGTCCCATGCCCCTGCCTGATAATCCCAAAACGAATAATGGCCGGGGGCCTGGGTGCGGACGCGGAAGGCTTCGGTGAAGCCGAGGTTCAATATTTCGCGGAACGCGGCACGGGTTTCGGGGCGCGCTAGCGCGTCTTCCTGCCAAACCTCGGGATGGGCGGCGTCTTCGTCTTGGGGGATGACGTTATAATCACCGGCCATGAGGGCGGGTTCTTCGGCGTCTAGTAAGGCGATGGCGCGGGTTTTCAGGCGCTCCATCCACGCAAGTTTATAGTCGTATTTCGGCCCCGGACAGGGGTTCCCGTTTGGCAGATAAAGCCCGCAAACGCGCACGGCTTTTTCGCCCATCACGGTCGCTTCGATCCAGCGGGCTTGCTCGTCGCTGTCGTCTCCGGGCAGGCCACGGGTGACGTCTTCGAGCGGAAGTTTCGAGAGGATCGCGACACCGTTGAAACCCTTTTGTCCATGAGTTTCAACGATATAGCCCATGTCTTCGAAATGCTCGCGCGGGAAGTTCTCATCAACCGATTTGATCTCTTGCAACAGCGCGACATCGGGTTTGCTTTCATCGAGCCAGTCGCTCAACGCGTTGATCCGCGCCTTGATGCCGTTGATGTTGAATGTCGCGATGCGCATGGCGTGCCCTCCGGGTCTGTCACGGTTTTGGGCCATGTCAGGGGGCGGTTCAAGGGCGTTTCGGTGTCGGGTCGGTAATACGTCGGTGTCACGTCGGTATAACGTAGGTGCGCCCGCGCGGGCCATTAAGGCGTGCGTAACAATCGGGGGCCGTCGATTGAGAGAGGTTTGGGGTAATCGCGCGCCGGGCTCTACGAGGGAAAAAGAGAGATCGGCGCGCGCCGAGGGAAATCGGTTCTTTTGAAGCCTGATCCGGGCGATGGGAGGTATCGTTGATCCCGGATCAGAAACAATATGCTCTATTTCTTACCATTGATGATGGTCAGAATAGGGCGAAGACGTGAAATTTTTGGCGCGCGCCTAGGCTGTCAGCCATGCAAGCGCGCCCGCTTCGTCATCAAGCTCAAAGGTTTTGATGGTCACACCGGGCAGCATCATGCCTTCGATCTCGGCGGCTTTGCGCAACCAGTCCTGATCGGCCACCACGGCCACGTTGCGGATTTTGGTGATCGAGCCGATGAGCATCGGCATATAGCCGAACTCGACAATGATCGCCTGAAGCGAGGGCAATTCAAAATCGCTGATCGTGTAGAGAAAATCGGCCGGGCCGCCGTCTTCGACGGCTGCGAGAAACGCATCCAGCCCGGCGCGCATTTCGGCTTCTTCGATTTTGCCTTGGATCGTCAGACGATAGAACCCGGCGGGGTCTTTGGTGAGGTCGAACATCGCAAGCTCCTTCATTTGAAAAGGTGGCGGGGTGCGATGCGCGCTTCTTTACATCGAAAAACTGGTTCCGCAGCCGCAGCTTGAGCTGGCGTTGGGGTTTTCGATGACAAATCGCGCACCGATCAATTCGTCGCTGAAATCGACGACGGCATTGGCGAGAAAGGGCAGGGACACTTCGTCGACCACGACCTTTTGACCATCCCCTTCAAGCACAAGATCGCCGTCGGCGGGTTCATCAAGATCGATGTTATACTGAAAGCCCGAACAGCCGCCGCCTTCGACGGCGACGCGCAGCGCTTTGGGCGCGTCCGAGCCGTCATTGATCTCGGCCAGTCGCGCAAACGCGCGTGGGGTCACTTGAGGCGGGATGTTCAGGTCCATGGCGTCACGTATTCCGACGTTTTCATTCTTGGTCACACAGAATATATGGGTTCCGGGACACACGAACAAGACGGGCAGGCAGATGCGCGCGCCATATGCGTCAGATCCGGCAAAAAGCCGGGGGCGGCTTTACGCGGAAGATGAATCGACGTTTCGCTCATGTTTTCAACGTGACCGCGACCGGATTATCCATGCCAGCGCCTTTCGGCGTCTCAAGCACAAGACCCAGGTTTTTATCGAACATGAGGGCGATTATTTTCGCACGCGCCTGACCCATTCCATCGAAGTGGCGCAAGTGGCGCGTACAATCTCGGGGGCTTTGGGGTTGAATGCGGAGCTGACCGAGGCTGTCGCGCTGGCCCATGATCTGGGTCACACGCCCTTTGGTCACACCGGAGAGGATGCGCTTGGCGCGCTGATGGCGCCATTTGGTGGGTTTGATCACAACGCGCAGGCGATCCGCATTGTGACCCATCTGGAGCGGCATTATGCGGAATTTGATGGGCTGAACCTGACGTGGGAGACGCTTGAAGGGATCGCCAAGCACAACGGGCCGGTCACCGGGGATTTGCCCTGGGCGTTGCGCGAATATCAAGCGCGCCACGATCTTGATCTGGACACCTATGCCAGTGCCGAGGCGCAGGTCGCGGCGATTGCTGATGATGTGGCCTATAACCACCACGATCTGCACGACGGGTTGCGCGCAGAGTTGTTTTCGACCGACGAGCTTGCGGATCTGCCAATTCTCAAGGGCTGTTTCGAGGCGGTGGATGCGGCCTATC
>CALLWO010000105.1 GCA_938016355.1 uncultured Boseongicola sp.
CGCGAAGCTCTTCAGATCGAAGCAGAGGAAACCACGGGTGATCTTCACGACCGGCTTTCCTCTTTGGGTGGGCGTTTGATCGTCCAAGCTCTGTCAGGCCTCAAAGATCTGACACCAACGTCGCAAACCGAAGACGGCGTCATCTATGCTCACAAAATCGACAAATCAGAGGCGCGCGTCGATTGGTCAAGACCAGCCGCCGAGGTGGATCAGCACATTCGCGGCCTGTCCCCTTTCCCCGGCGCTTGGAGCGATGTTGACGGCGAGCGGGTAAAATTCCTCAGATCACGCGTTGTCGACGGTTCGGCACCTGCCGGAACCCATCTCGGTGGCTTTCGCATCGCATGCGGAGAGGGTGCGGTCGAAATCGTCCAAGCTCAGCGTCAGGGCAAGCGGCCAATGGCGAGCGAAGAACTTTTGCGCGGCCTGACCCTGCCGGATCAACTGCTTTAGCCCTTTTGAAATTTCGCCAAGCGACCTAACCTGAGGCGCAAGACCAATCTGCACGCAGCGAGGCACGGCGCTATGTTCTTTTCGTTTTGGGGTTCTCTTATTATCGGCGGCATCGTCGCTTACCTTGCCGAAAAGTGGGATCTCACGCATCACGGTGTGGTGCAGGCGATCATCATCGCGCTGGGCGGCGTGATTTTGCTGTTCATGGTGCGCGTCATGTTTGGTCTGTCGTTCGGATCGCACGGCGTAAACGCGATCGTCGGGGCCGCAGGCGCGCTGATCCTTATCCCGTCCGAGGCCGTTCAGCGCAGACGCACCAAGCGTCGCTAATTCAGTCCTTGCCCGGCTGATAGGGTTTCATTCCCATCCGCGCCAATTCATCCGCACGTTCGTTTTCCGGATGCCCCGCGTGCCCCTTGACCCATTCCCAGGTCACGTCGTGGCGCGCCTGCGCTTCGTCCAGCCGTTTCCAAAGGTCATCGTTTTTGACGGGCTTCTTGGCCGACGTCTTCCAGCCATTTCGCTTCCAGCCATGTATCCACGTTGTCACACCGTTTTTGACATAGGTTGAATCCGTGATCACGGTGATCTCGCTCGGGCGCTCCAGCGCATCAAGCGCGTTGATTGCGGCCAACAATTCCATGCGATTGTTCGTGGTCAGTTCTTCGCCGCCAGACAATTCGCGTTCCTTGACGATCTCATCGCCGGATTTCGCCTGAAGCAACGCGCCCCACCCGCCGGGGCCGGGATTTCCCGAACAGGCCCCGTCTGTGTACGCCAGTAAAATTGTCATTCAGGTATATCATCCAAGGCCACATATCCGGGAAGGTTCGCCACACGTGCGAGCCAAGCATTGATCGCAGGGAAGCGATCCATCTCGAACCCGCCCTTCGATCCGGCGCTGTGGGTATAAGCGTAAAGCGAAATATCGGCGATCGAAGCGCGCTCACCGGCGAGCCATGAATGCTCGCTCAGATGGCCTTCCATGAACTGAAGCAACTCGTGGCCCCGATCCAGCAATTCCGCCATCCGTTCAGGCGTCGCCAGATGGGCGCGACTGGCGTAAACCTGAAGTGCCGCACGCACTGCAATCACGCCTTCATGCTGGTTTTGTTCCCAAAACATCCAGCCAAGCGCCTGCGCGCGGGCAACAGGGTCGCTGGGCAGCCAATCCGTCCCGTCGGCCAGATAACAAAGGATCGCGTTGGACTCAGGAAGCCGTGTGCCATCGCTCAATTCAAGCACCGGTAACTTGCCCAGCGGCAGAACCTTGCCCGCATGAGCAGCCTCGATCTGTGGCGTTTCGTATTCCATTCCCACATGGCGATAAGACCGTCCAAGCAGCGCAAGCAACAAGCGCGCCTTGTAGCTGTTGCCGGACGACGGCATCGAATAAAGTGTGAGGCTCATCTGACTTTCCGCGTCAAAAGAACGATCCACGGCGCGACGGTTCCGTCCAGACCGGCCTCAGCACCGAAGCTTCTGTGAAGCACGTCAAACCCAGCATCGTTCAATAATCGCGTGATTTCGGCATCGGAGTAATACGCATAAAACCGACCCAACTTGTCGCGCGCTTCGCCTTTGCCGGTTTTCAAGCCGATATGGAAATGCCCACCTGTCTTAAGCGCCCGCGAAATGCGCAGCAAATGCCCGGAGATTTCCGATTTTGGCGCGTGAAGCAGGGAAAAGTTGGCGTAGACGCCATCATAAAGTTCTTCGGCCTCTAACTGGTCGAACGCCGCGACCTGAACATCGACATCGTTCTGCTCTGCGGCAATTGCGGCCATCTCGGGCGAAGCGTCCATGCCGTCCGCCTCAAACCCGACCGCCTTCATCATGGCGGTAGATTTTCCAGTGCCGCAGCCAAGATCAAGAACGCGCCCGCCTTCGGGCAGGGCATCCAGAAATGCCAAAAGATGCAGATCGGGCTTCGTCTGCCCAAACCGCTTCGCATACTCGGCAGCACGCGCGGCATAAACGGCGAGTGTCTCGCGATCAGCCATTAAATCACCAAAAGTCCCAAACAGATTACTACAATTGTGCTCAACAATACTCTTAGCTGCATCCACCATTCCGGCGCTAGCCCCTGACGCCAAAAGCTCCAATCAAGGGCAAGCAGCCCGACAAATCCTGCGATCAGGTAAATCGCCGACGTTTTCGGCCCGCCGCCCACCATGAAAAAGGCCCAAAGCGCCGGCAACACCGAAAGCGCATATCCAACGGCGGCCCGCTCTCCGCTGGCACGCGTGGCAAATCCCCAAAGAACGCCGGACATAAAGGCCAGGATGATCGTCCCGTATTGCAAGAGAACAAAGGGCCCGACAAAGCGCGGACCCAACGCCCGAACGCCCCATTCTGGCAAGCCGGGGACCAAAAGCGTCGCCGCCCCCCAAAGGAACGGGATCAAACCGGCAAGGCCCAACACTAACGGCGCGCGGGGGATCATGCCCGTTCCAGGGCCAAACGTCCGGCAAGCGCGGCAAAAACCGCCGCAAAGCCGCGGTTCAACCATGCCATCGCCCGCACACTTTGCAGCAGATAATCCCGCGTGGCTGCGGCGAAGACGCCGTAAATCACGAAAACTCCGAACGTCATGGCCATGAATATCGCGCCCAGGATCGTCATCTCCATCGTTGCGCTTGCTGGATTCCCAGACAGAAACGGCGGCAGCAGTGCCAGAAAGAAGATTGACAATTTCGGGTTCAGGATGTTGATCATCGCGCCCCGACGCGCGATACGCCAATCCGCGTCGCGGTCTCGATTTGGTTTGATCGACAAGGCTCCGTCTGACGCAAGTGCCTGCCAGGCCAGATACAAAAGGTACGCAACTCCGGCGAATTTCACGAGTGTGAACAAGACCGCGCTGGTATGCAAAACCGCCGCCAGACCCAGGATTGCGGCCAACAAATGCGGCACAATCCCGAATGTGCAACCAAACGCCGCGGCGATTGCGGCGCGACGGCCCTGACCCAGGCCCAAAGCGAGGGTGTAAATCACGCCCGTGCCCGGTGCGACCACGACGACCAGAGCCGTGATAAGAAATTGCAGCGAAATCATACGGGCTCTCTCAATACGCGCGGCACTTTGAATTCGACATTTTCCACGGCTGTTTCGACCTGATCCATCGTCACGTCATA
>CALLWO010000106.1 GCA_938016355.1 uncultured Boseongicola sp.
GTATAGACGATCTGGTTCTCTCCCGCGTCGTAACGCGTTGAGAAATCGTCAAATTCCGGAAGCAGCGCCATTACTGAAGATGCGTGTGAACAGCGGCGAGGGCCGCCTGGTTGATCTGCACCTCGGTGTCCTCGATCACAGCCTGGGTGAAGGCGGCCATCAGGCTTTGGGCAAGCTCGGCTGAAGTTTCCTGAGAAAACTGCAAGCGAATGACCTGCGCCTCGGGCGTGTTTGGGTCGGGCGCGCGCACGGCGTCAAGGCGCACAAGCCATGCCTCGCCGGCGGCGGACAAGACACGCACTTCACCGGAACCCATGTCAAACACCTGATCGACAAAGTCGGGCGGTGTGCCTTCGACAAAGCCCGAACGTTGAAGGTCGCGATCGGTTTCAAGAGCAAGTCCAAGCCCCGCCATCTCGGCCCCGCCGCGCAAACGGTCAGCGGCGGCTTCGGCCTGCGCCGTCAAGGCGGTTTGCTGTGCATCGGCTTCCCACGCGGCCACAACCTCGTCGCGCACATCTTCGAACGGGCGTAGTGCAGGGGGCACAATTTCGGTGAGCCAAAGTGCGAAAATCCCACCGTCATCGAGCTCAACAACTTCGGGGAAACCACCAACCACGGCGGAGGCCGCGGCGGCGCGGAAGGCGTCGTAACCGGCGATCCCGTCGGTGATATCAACGCGCCACTTAATCTGACCCGTGCGAAGATCGGTGCGGTCGGCAAGGTCGCTGGCCGTGGCGCCACCGGCCAGCAAGTCTTCGACCTGTGCGACGCTTTCAAGGATGATCCGGCGCGCGCGGTCGCTTGCGGCTTCGCTTGCAAGGTCAGCGCGGGCCTCTTCGAAAGTGGTTTCCTGCGCGGCAAGGATGGCATTCATCCGGTAAAGCGCAGGACCAAAGGGCGAGGGCAGCGGACCGGCAACTCCGGGTTCGGCCATGGCAAAGATTGCCTCGGCAGCATCGCCAAGATCCTCCTGAGTCGCGTCGCCCAGATCCACATCATCCAGCGTCAGGTCGCGTTCGGCCACCAGATCATCAAAGCTCACTTCACCGGCGTCGAGCCGCGCTTTGGCATCATTGGCATCGGTGTCGGTGGAAAAGACGAGCCGTTCGACAAGGCGACGCTCGGGCTGAACGTATTCGTCAAGCCGCCCATTATAAAGCTCGCGCAATTGCGCATCTTCCACGGGAATGTCGTCGATCAGCATGTCCGGGGTTAGCCACGCATAGTCAATGGCGCGTGTTTCGCCTTGGGTGAAGGCCTCCGGATTGTCGGCGTGAAAGGCTCTGAGTTCCGTGTCAGACGGTTCGCTGAGCGGGGTTTCGAGGTCCTCGGCGCCAAGCCGGGCCCATGTCACGTCGCGCTCTTCGCGGGCGAAATTGTAAAGCGTGTCGATGAAAAGCGAGGGCGTTTCGACGCCGCCGCTTACCGCGCGCTCCAGAATGCCCGAGGCGATGGAATCGCGCACGCGGGCTTCAAATTCGCGGGGATCAACGCCGTTCTGGCGCAGGGTCAATTCGTACGTCTGGCGATCAAACGTGCCGCCAAGCCCTTGAAATCCGGGCATTTCGACGATCTCGCGGCTGATGTTCTCGTCCCCCACCGAAAGACCGGCCTCGGCCGTTGCGTTGCGCAAGGCCGCGTCAGCGACAACCTGCGAAAGCGCCGAGCGATCAAAGCCGATGGCGGCGGCTTGGCTGAAGGTCATTTGCTGACCCGTGAGGCGGGAATAATTCGACATCTGGCCCTGAAGCGCGCGGGCATAATCGTCGGCCACGACCTCGGTATCGCCGACGGTGGCGACGGTGCGAACCGAGCCGCCAAAGTTCGTTGCGCCAAAGCCTGCAAGCCCGACGATGAGCAGCAGCATGATGATCCACAAGAAGGCGTTGCCCGCCTTTTTCTTAGCCATGAGAAAAATGCCCTATCTGAATGGTCGCGACTTGTTACGCGAGGCGTGAAAGCCGCGCAAGAGCGCGCGCTTACACAGTTAAGTGTCGCAGGCGGGTGGCAAGCTCGGAAATGCCGCTTTCGTCGATATTTGCAAATGCAATGCGCAGGCACGGTGCGCCAAGACGGTCGCCCGATGGCGTGAACATCGTGCCCGGAAGCGCAAGCACGCCCGCGTCGTGGACAAGTCGGCGCGCAAGATCGTCGGACGCCTCGTCAAACGGATGCCGGACATAGGCAAAGTAAGCGCCGACGCCCAGAGTGTCCCATCCATCAAGCCTGCCAAAGGCGGTTTCGATAGCGGCGCGACGGTTCAGGATCTCGGCGCGCTCGCCGCCCAGCCATTGCCGCAGGTTCTGCATGCCCCAAAGGGCGGCCAACTGACCAAGTTGGTTGGGGCAGATGGCGACTGTATCAAGGAATTTCTCCACTTCGGCCAAACGGGCGGGAGACGCGATCAGCGCGCCAACGCGATGCCCGGTCAGCCGATAGGCTTTGGAGAAGGAATAAAGCTGGATCAGCGTGTCGCGCCAGTTTGGATCGGCAAAAAGATCGTGGGGCGCGCCGTCCAGTGAGTGAAAATCGCGATAGGTTTCGTCCACCACCAGCGCCAGCCCGTGTTCGCGGGCAAGATCAAGGAACGCGCGGAGCGTTTCGGCGGGATACTCCGCGCCGCTGGGATTGTTTGGTGTGACAAGCACAATCGCTTTCGTGCGCTCGGTGATAAGCGCGCGGGCGGTGTCAACTTCGGGCACGAGGGCGTCATTTGTGGCCAGTGGAACGGCTGTGACGCCATTCATGTCGAGCCACATTTTATGGTTGAAATACCAAGGTGTTGGAAGGAGAACTTCATCCCCTTTTTCAACTAGGGTCGCCATGGTCGCGGCAAATGCCTGATTGCAGCCGCTGGTGATGGCGACGTCTTCGGCGCGCACGTCGCCTGCGTAATCCGCGCTCCAGCTTTGGGCGACTTCGGCGCGCAATTCCGGCAGGCCCAGCACAGGCCCGTAAAGATGGGCGGTCGGCACGTTCAGGGCAAAATCGGCTATGGCGCGGCGCAAGGCTTCGGGTGGCGGATCAACCGGCGCGGCCTGGCTCACGTTCAAAAGCGGGCGGTCGTCGGGGAAGGTGACGCCGGCGATCCAGCGCCGCGCTTCCATCACGGGCGGCGCTTCGGTCGCCGCCATGTTCGCATTGATCAGCATGGGCGCGGGGTCAGTCTTTGCCGCGATAGGGCTCGACATATTGCAGCGCCATGTCCCATGGGAAGAAGATCCACGTGTCCTGACTGACGCCGGTGATAAAGTCGTCCACCATCGGTTCGCCGGAGGGTTTGGCATAGACGGTGGCAAAATGCGCTTTTGGATAAAGGTCGCGCACGACTTCCAGTGTTTTGCCTGTGTCCACCAGATCGTCGACGATCAGGATGCCAGTGCCGTCGCCCATCATGTCCTTGTCGGGCGATTTCAGCACCACGGCTTCGGACTGGGCCTGATGGTCATAGGATTTGACGCTGATCGTATCGACGGTGCGCACGTCCAATTCGCGCGCCACGATCATCGCCGGCGCCATGCCGCCACGAGTGATGGCAACGATGGCCTTCCATGCGCCGTCATTGGGCCCGTGCCCGTCCAGACGCCACGCAAGCGCGCGGCTGTCGCGGTGAATTTGATCCCAGCTGACGTGAAATCCTTTTTCGTGGGGCAGGCGGTCAGTCATCGGAAGTCATCCTTAAGTCAGAGCGATTTTCAGGCCGAGGGCGGCGATGAGCCCGCCGAAAGTGCGGTCGATCAAAGCCTTGAAACGGCCATAGGTGGCGCGGGATTTCGGGAGCGAAAAGACGCGGGCAACGCAGACATACCAAAGCGTTTCCTGCACGAATATGATCGCCATCAAAAGCGCGATGATCGCCCAGCTTGCATCGGGCGGCACGAGGCCTGCGAAAACGGCCCCGAAGAACATCGCCGGTTTGGGATTTGCCATTTGAGTTGCCAGTCCAAGACGCACAGCCGAGGTCAGCGTGCGCGGCACAACCAAAGTTCCATCGGTGCTGGCGGGCAGGGGCTCGCGGGCGTGTCGCCATGTCCGCCAGGCAATATAAAGAAGCCCGGCACCGCCGATGATCTTGAAGGCGGTGAACAATGTGGGCGCAACTTCGAACAAGACGGCAAGGCCCAGAATCGCCGCCATCGCCCAGATACACGCGCCCAGTCCGAACCCAATGGCGAGGCCGGTGGCCGTGCGCATGCCTTCTGACACGGACGTGCGCACCGAGACGACGAACGACGGTCCCGGTGAGATCGCAGCCGCGAGGTGGATCAGCGCAATGCCCAGAATTGCCGCGATGGTCATGACGTTATTCCTTTGGCGTATAGGTCATGTCGGGCGCATCAAGCGCCTTCATTCCGACCACATGATAGCCGCTGTCCACATGGTGAATTTCGCCGGTGACACCGCGACTGAGATCGGACAGCAGATACATCGCCGCCCCGCCGACATCGTCAATGGAGACATTGCGGCGCATGGGCGAATTGTATTCGTTCCATTTCAGGATGTAGCGGAAATCGCCAATGCCGCTGGCGGCCAGCGTTTTGATCGTTCCGGCGGAAATAGCATTGCAGCGAATGCCGTCGCGGCCCAGATCCTCGGCGATATAGCGCACGGAGGCTTCGAGCGCGGCTTTGCACAGCCCCATGACATTATAATGCGGCATGACTTTTTCCGCGCCATAATAAGAGAGCGTCAGAAGCGAGCCGCCATCGGGCATCATCTTGGCGGCCTTTTGGGCGATCATGGTGAAGGAATAGACCGAAATATCCATCGACATCATGAAATTCTCGCGCGTGGTGTCCACATAGCGACCGCGCAGTTGGTTCTTGTCGGAAAATCCAATGGCGTGGACGACAAAATCAAGCTTGCCCCAGCGCTCTTTCAAATCGGCGAATAGCTGATCGACCGAGGCTTCGTCGCTGACGTCGCAGGGCAGCACAATGTCTGATCCCAGCGATGCGGCCAGAGGCTCGACCCGTTTTTTCAGTTGATCGCCCTGAAACGAGAACGCGAGTTCCGCGCCTTGATCTGCGACCGCTTTTGCGATCCCCCAGGCGATGGATTTGTCGTTGGCGAGCCCCATGATGAGACCTCGCTTGCCTGCCATGAATTGTGACGCCATTGCCGTGTTCCTGCTGCCGTTTACCTCCGTCCGGGTCTATGTCATGAACTCCAGCGCATCAAGTGCAGCAAAGGATGATCGCGATGAGCGGTGCAGACATTTTTGAAGGCGACGATCCCATTGCCATCGCGCGGCGCTGGCTGGACGAGGCGTGGAAGAGCGAACCGAACGACGCAAACGCAATCGCGCTTGCGACCTCGGACGCCCAAGGCCTGCCCAATGTGCGCATGGTGCTCTTGAAAGAGATCGAGGACGACGCGTTCGTGTTCTATACGAATTACGAAAGCGCCAAAGGGGGCGAACTGGCCGCGAATCCCCAGGCTGCATTTGTCATGCATTGGAAGAGCCTGGGCCGTCAGGTCCGGGTGCGCGGCACGGTGAGCGTCGAAGACGGCGAGCAGGCAGACGCCTATTACAATTCGCGCGCGCTGGAGAGCCGGATCGGCGCATGGGCCAGCGAGCAATCGCGCCCGTTGAAGTCGCGCGAAACGCTTCTGGCAGAGGTTGCAAAACAGGGCATCAAACAGGGCTTGAAGCCGAAACGCCCGCCCCATTGGGGTGGATTTCGGATCAAACCGGTGGAAATCGAACTTTGGGCCGACGGCGCATTTCGCCTTCATGACCGCTTTCGCTACACCCGTCAGGGGGATGGGCGTGCTTGGCGGGCAACACGTCTGGCGCCTTAACCGCCTTTCCCGATATTCCTCCGAAAATATCGACTTTTAAACTTGCATTAACCATTTCGCATGGATCAAACTGGAGTCAAAAGGGCCAAAGGCCTGAGGGATGATGCTTAGAATGTCGGACGCCGATCAAGAAGGGACCCGTGTCCTCGGCACGGTGAAATGGTTTGACCCTACCAAAGGGTTTGGGTTCGTGGTTGCCGATGGTGGTGGCCCCGATATCCTTTTGCATGCCAATGTTCTGAGAAATTTCGGCCAGTCTTCGGTCGCGGATTCTGCTGGCATTGAGGTGATCGTTCAGGAAACCGCGCGCGGTGTTCAGGCGGTCGAAGTCATTCAGATCGAACCGCCCGCAGGCGAAGAACCCGAAGAGATGATGGAGGGCGGCGATATGGCCGAACCCATCGACTATTCGCTGCCGCTTGAGCCTGCACGGGTCAAATGGTTCGACAAGGCCAAGGGCTTTGGATTTGCCAACGTCTTTGGGCGCGACGAAGACGTCTTTTTACATGTCGAAGTGCTGCGCCGCTCCGGTCTTGCTGACTTGCAGCCGGGGGAAGCGGTGTCTTTGCGCGTAACCGACGGCAAACGCGGGCGCATGGCGATGCAGGTGACCAGCTGGGAAGCGGCACTTAAAGACGACGAGTGATTTCCCGCGTCATTTATTCCTTATTTGCAACAGCATTGGGCGCCTCTGTGGCGTTTGCCGATTGCGATCCATCGCGGATTGATCTGCGCGGGGATTGGGGGCAGGCGCGGTTCTCGGTCGAGGTGGCCGATGATCCCGGCGAGCGATCCATGGGTTTAATGCACCGCGAAAGCATGGCCAAAAGTGCCGGTATGCTTTTCGTCTATGAACGCCCGCAGCGCGTGGCGTTTTGGATGCGCAACACGTTGATCCCGCTTGATATGATTTTTATTGATGCCGACGGCGTGGTGACGCGCATTCACGAGAACGCCGTGCCGCTCGATGAAACTGCAATCGAAGGCGGTGACAAAGTGCAATATGTGCTTGAGATCAACGCCGGGCTTGCGGCGCGTTTTGGCCTGACACCGGGCAGCGAAGTGCGCCATCCGGCCATCGCGCCAGAGCCGATTTGGGCCTGCGAGACGCAAAACTGAAAATTCCGCAAATTCGGGGATTGCGTGTTACGTTTTATGCGACTAATCAGACCTCCGTCGGGGCGTAGCGCAGCCTGGTAGCGCATCTGTTTTGGGAACAGAGGGTCGGGAGTTCGAATCTCTCCGCCCCGACCACCACCAAAAATCACCAAATCTTGCGTCCGATTCTGGGCTGGCTGCATCTATATGTTGTGTCTGGCCTTAAACCCGTGTCCAATTCTATGGCGAACTGGCCACATCGCATTCAGACATTGTTAACACCTCTTAACGCTGGCACTGGCCGTAGATGTGGATTGTTTCCGAATGTGCGTTGGCTTTGTCCGGGTTTGAGCCGCAAAATCACTTCAACCGATTGCACTAGAGACCTGTGCCACAAGGGAATTTCCGTAATTGAAAGGCGGGGGTCGAATAGCGCGATTTTTCCACAGGCGCGTTAACCAGAATTACCCAGATTGGGGACCAAAGAAGGTCAATCAAAAAATATCTCAAATTTGTGAATTTTGCCGTTGACGGCAGGGCACCTCCTGCTTCAGTTTGTGCGAGCCGGTCAGAAGACCACAACATATAGTGGTCACGGCAGCGGGACAAAAACCACCCCGATCACGCTCCCCCAAGGGCGATTACGCAATTCCATGCGATTTGCGTTGAAGGTGGTGCTGTGCCTTGTCGCTGACCGGCACGACAAACTGAGGCACACGCGAGAACCTTCGCGCAGACAAGAAACGGAAACGGGGCACATGAAAATAGATCGCGCATTCACGAAAGCTGGCAAAGACGCTTACGCCGCTTTGGAATTCACCACCACGACGTCGGAAATTCGAAACCCCGACGGCACGACTGTTTTCAAACTGGATAACATCGACGTGCCTGCAAGCTGGAGCCAGGTGGCCTCTGACGTGATAGCGCAGAAGTATTTCCGCAAAGCAGGCGTGCCTGCGCGGTTGAAGAAAGTGCGCGAAAAGGGCGTGCCGTCGTTCCTGTGGCGGTCGGTTGCAGACGAAAAGGCGCTTGCGGAGTTACCTGAAGACGAGCGCATCACGGGCGAAACCTCGGCGCGTCAGGTATTTGACCGTCTTGCAGGGGCCTGGGCCTATTGGGGATGGAAGGGCGGCTATTTCTCGACCGAGGAAGACGCATCCGCCTATTTCGACGAAATGCGCTACATGTTGGCGACACAGCGCGCGGCGCCAAACTCTCCGCAGTGGTTCAACACCGGCCTGCACTGGGCCTATGGCATCGATGGCCCAAGTCAGGGTCACTATTATGTGGATTACAAAACCGGCAAGCTGACGAAGTCCGACAGCGCCTATGAGCATCCGCAGCCGCATGCGTGTTTTATCCAGTCCTGCTCGGATGATCTGGTCAATGAAGGCGGCATCATGGACCTTTGGGTGCGTGAAGCGCGACTCTTTAAATACGGCTCGGGCACGGGCACGAACTTTTCCAGCCTGCGCGCGGCCAACGAGCCCCTTTCGGGCGGCGGCAAATCGTCGGGCCTCATGGGCTTTCTGAAAATCGGTGACCGGGCGGCGGGTGCGATCAAGTCGGGTGGCACAACGCGCCGCGCGGCCAAAATGGTGATCGTCGATGCGGACCACCCCGATATCGAAGAATTCATCAACTGGAAGGTCATCGAAGAGCAGAAAGTGGCGTCGATCGTCGCTGGTTCCAAGATGCACGAGCAAAAGCTGAACGGCATCTTCGGCGCAATCGCGGCCTTTGATGGCAGCGAAGACGGCGCGTATGACCCGGCCGCAAATCCGGCTCTGAAAACGGCCATTCGCGACGCCAAGAAAGCCGCGATCCCCGAGACATATATCAAGCGGGTTCTGGATTATGCGCGTCAGGGCTATGCCAGCATCGAATTCCCGACCTATGACACGGATTGGGACTCTGAGGCCTATTCCTCCGTCTCGGGTCAGAACTCGAACAACTCGATCCGGGTGACAGATGCGTTCCTGAAGGCGGTCAAAGACGACGCCGATTGGGAGCTGATCCG
>CALLWO010000107.1 GCA_938016355.1 uncultured Boseongicola sp.
GGCGCACGGCGACGATCTCTCCTTTGACGCCGTAGTCATCCAGAACCGTCTCCAGCATGCGGGCATTTTCCTCAAGCGCTTCGTCCGACAGGTGCAAACGCGGCACCGCATCAGCGCTTTCCAGCAGGGCCAGCGGGGGCAGCTCAAAGCCGGGGTGGCTGTCCTCAAAGCTGAGAGTGGGCTGTGCTTCGGCCTTGGCTTGTTTGGAGGGTTGCACCGGCTTGCGAATGGGTTGTTGCACCACTTTGCGCTGTTCGGGCACAGGAATAGCGGCAGGCGCTGGTTGCCATCGCCAAAGTCGCGGGAGCTGAGGATCTCGCGCAGCACCACTTTTTCGCGGTTTTCGTTGGGCAGTTCGATGCCGATCACGGAACGGCCCGGCACCGTGGAAACACGCGCGGAAAGGGCGGACATGGAGCGCGCAATATCATCGGCAAGGCCAATGACGCGGCTGGCTTTAAGACCGGGTGCCGGTTCCAGTTCGTACATCGTCACCACAGGACCCGGGCGCACGCTGACGATGTCGCCTTTGACGCCATAATCGTCCAGCACGCTTTCCAGCATGCGCGCGTTTTCCTCCAACGCCTCGTCGGCAAGGTGGTGACGCTCGATCACTTCGGGATCGGACAGGAGGCTCAGCGCGGGGATTTCGAAATCGGCTGCTTTGCCACCGAAATTCAGCTGTGGCTGCGCTTCGGCTGCGGCGCGTTTCGATGGGGCCGATCTGCGGGTCTTGTGCTGAACGACGGGTTTCGCGTCCGGATTTTCGATCCGGCTTGAGGCGAAGCCGCCACCGGGCTCGTGGGGCGTCATGACCAACTCAGGGTCGGGCATCGGGCGCTGCGCCAATTCGTCTTCGAAGATCGACAACTCGCCGTCTTCGTCAAGCATGGTTGCACGCGGGGTTGCATCGCTCTGAAGCGGCGGTTCGGCGCGCATGCCTTCGGGGCGACGCACGCGGGATTTGACCGCATCGGCAATGCGTGCCGAGACACGATCCTCTGACGGATCGACATGGAACTGTTCCGCGCGGGCGGGGTCTTCGCGGCGCAACATCGCGGGCAAGCGGCCCAGAATGCCGGTCTTTTGCGGCTGTGTTTGGTCGGTTCGGTACGCGCGGGTGGCTTTCAAAACCGCAGGGCTGACGTCGCCGCCATCCACTTCGGGAAGAACCTCTGGCTCTGCAGCGCGACGTTCTGCGGCGCGGGCGCGTGCATCTCTGGCCATGCGCCAGCTGCTGGCGGCACCCCGGCCCATGGCCGTCATAAAGGTCGCGTAAAGAAGGATAATTCCGCCAAGCAAATAGCGCGCATAGGCCCACAGATCATCGCGTGTGAAGCCAAGCACAAAGATGCTTGCCGCGATCACACCACCAAACAAAACAAGGGCCATCACCTTGAGGCTGGCGCCCGGCGCCATTGGCAGCACGCCCAAAACGGCCCCCAAAACAGTGTCGCCAAAGAGCCCGCCCAATCCAAAGGAATGAGCCCAATTCGCACCCGGCAAGTGGGTCGAGGCATAGACCGAAACGAGCGCTATGCCGATTGGCGCGAAGATCAGACGCGACATCGCGCGATCCGCCCCGTAATGCATGACAAACCGCGCGCCCCAGACAAGCAGAACGGCGGGAATGGCCCACGATCCGTATCCGGCTATGACATAGAGCGGCGAGGCAATGGCGGCACCGAGTGAACCGAGGATGTTGCGCGCAGGCGCGTCGGTCGCGTTCAGCCAGTTCGGATCTTCAGGCGAATATGATCCAAGCAGCAAGGCAAACAGAACACCCAACCCCAAAAGCGCGAGCCCCAGAAGCTCTTTCCCGCGTCTCTCAATAACCGCCTGCGTGTCACTGTCGAAAAGAGGGTCGCGATGTCTTGCCTGATACGCCATACCTGCCTGATCCTTACCTGTATAAACAATCCCGAAGCGCGGTCAGGCCGCGTTCGAGGTCCTGTTCGTCTGCCACCATCGCGACGCGGATGTATCCCGTTCCGGGGTTGGCCCCGTTTACGTCGCGCGAAAGATATGCGCCGGGCAGCACCCGAACGCCTGTATTTTGCCAAAGCTTCAATGCGGCGGCCTCGCCGTCATCCACCGGCAACCAAAGAAAGAAACCCGCGTCCGGGGAGGCGTAGCCTCCGACGCCTTCAAACACCCGGTCTGCGATATCGAATTTCGCGCAGTACCGCGCGCGGCTGGCTTCCACATGGACTTCGTCCCGCCAAACGGCTTCGGCGGCGTGCATCAAGGGAAGCGGCAGAGGTGTGCCTGCATAGGCCCTTAGCTGACGAATGCGCTGCATGTTCTCCGGCCCCGACGCAACAAAGCCCGACCGCAAACCGGGCAGGTTTGAGCGTTTTGAAAGCGAGTGAAAGATCACTACCCGTTCGGGGTCTGAGCCCAATGCCTTGGCCACCTCAAGCGCGCCTGTCGGTGGCGTGTGGCGCCACACTTCGGAATAGCACTCGTCTGCGAAAATCTTGAAATCATAGGTCTCGGCAAGACCCAGAAGCGTTTCCCAATAGGCGCGATCCGCCACGGCACCCTGAGGATTGGAGGGCGAGCAAACATACACAATTGCCGCTCGTTTCAGGATCGCAGGATCGAGCGCTGCAAAGTCCGGTAGGAAATTCGTGGCTTCAGTCGCCGGGACGTAGACCGGTTCAGCAGCAACCGAGAGCGCCGCGACAGCGTAGACTTGATAAAATGGATTGGGTGTCAGAATGACGGGCTTTTCGCCTGCCTTGGTTTCGGGACAAAGTGCCATACTCGCGTTGTAGAGCCCTTCGCGGGTGCCGTTGAGCGCCATGATTTGGTCGCTGGGAACGGTGACGCCGTAGCGTTTTTCGAGCCACTCGCCAATTGCCTGCAACAGCCCCGGCGTGCCTTCGTTCGGGGGGTATTTTCCAAAACCGTCGGTGTTGGCCGCGATAACTTCGGAGAGAAATTCTGGAAAGGCGTGGCGGGGTTCGCCAATTGTCATGTGCAAAACCTCGCCGCCCGGTGCATGGACGTCGAGTAACGCGCGCAAGCGCGGAAATGCATATGCCGGTAGGTTCGAAAACCGCTCGGGGAATACCATAACTGCCTCAGGTTCGGGGTCGTTTCGCCCCTTTGACGACAGGTTAGCCCACCAAGGCGCGTCCGGTCCACTATCAAGCGGCTAAAAACACGCTAAGATCTGAAAAAATGTGGCTTTTACGCCAGTGCGGCCTCGGCTGCGGCGGCAATTCTGAGCAAGCGTTCCTCGCCGGGGCCCTGAAACAGGATGCCACAAGACGGAATACCTGTGGGCAGGGTCACGCCAGCCAGCCCCATCAGGTTACCGATCCGCGTATTTTGAAGCGCCAAAAGGTTCTCGGACACAAAAAGGTCCGCGTCATTTTCAATGTCGGCCAGCTTGGGCGGCAAAATCGGCACCGTCGGGATGATCACCGCATCAAAGTCTGCCGTTTCCGAAGCATAGACGCGTCTGAGTTCATCCAGTCTTTGCCAGGCCGCGACGTAATCCGCGGCGGACAGGGTGGCGCCGCTTTGAAACCGCTCGCGCACAAGTTTGAACATCTTGTCAGGTGCGGCTTCAATTTCGGTCTTCCAAGTGCCATAGGCTTCGGGCGCGAACAAAGACCCGGCGAGCGCCATTGCTTCGGACACGGCCGCAATTTCGATCCGTTCGATATGGGCACCTGCATTCGCCAATCGCTCAACCGCACTTTCAAACGCCGCACGCGGGGCATCGCGCAGGTTCTCGAACGCGCTGGTTTTGAGCACGGCCAGGCGCATTCCGCTCAGGGTCGCGCCTTCGAGTGACGGGGCCGATCCTGCCTCCATCGCGGCCAAAAGCAGCGCGGCGTCTTCGACCGTGCGGCAAAGCGGGCCAACGGTGTCAAATCGCGCGCAGAGCGGAACAACGCCTTTCAATGACAAACGGCCCGGCGCGGTTTTCAGGCCAACAAGATCATTCCATGTCGATGGCGTTCGAACCGATCCGCCAGTGTCGGAGCCGATCCCCGCCGCCGCCAGACCGAACGCGACCGAGGTCGCAGCGCCCGACGAAGACCCGCCCGAAACGGCATCAATATCGTTCACGCATGGGGGCGAGGCGGTGACCGGGTTATACCCAAGGCCAGAGAACGCGAGTTCCGTCATGTGGGTTTTGCCCAGACAGATCAGACCGGCAGCAGTTGCGTTCTGCAAAACCAAAGCGTCGCTTTGGGGGACCCGTCCTTTTAAAAGGTCCGAACCGGCTTCAGTGGCGATATTCGCAGTGTCAAAGAGGTCTTTCCAGGAAATCGGTACACCATCGAGCCGGGAGCGGCGCAGCCCGAGTTTCGCGCGTTTGGACGCCGCCTCGGCTTCGGCCAAAGCACGGTCCCGCGTGGTTCGCGCGTAGATACGCGGCGCGTGTGGTTGGCTATCAATTGCGTCCAGATAAGCGCTGGTCAGATCGACCGGGTCAATGTCACCGGCTTCAATTTTTCGCCCGAGATCTCCAGCACTTGCCCAAAGCCACGCGTCCATATTCCACCTCGTTTTCGATCACGTGAAGCCTAGCGTCAGTGCGGCGCATGGACAATGCCGCCCGCACCGCCATATGTCAGGGTATGAGCTATGACACTGATATCGTTATCGCAGGCGGTGGATTGAACGGCACCACTTTGGCGCTTGCGTTGGCCTCTGTCGGGTTTCGGGTCACAATCGTGGACCCGGTCCCAAAACCGACGCGGGAAGCCGGTGATTTCGACGGGCGCGGCTATGCGCTTTCGATTGCGTCGCAACGGGTGCTTAAGGCGCTTGGGATTTGGGGCGAGGTTCAAAGTGCGGCTCAACCCATTCTTGAAATCAAGGTGAGCGATGGAAGAGCCGGGGAAGGCCCCTCGCCCTTTGTGCTCGCCTTCGATCATGCCGAGATCGAGGAAGGTCCCATGGGATATATGGTCGAAGACCGACGCCTTCGCCCTGCCCTTCTGGCCGCTTTAGACAAGACGGCAATCACCGAACTCAACGGAGTGCGTGTGATTGGACAGGAAGCAGACGCCAATGGTGTCACAATCGCGCTTGATACAGGTAAAACCTTGCGTGCGCGGCTTCTGGTCGGATGCGATGGCAAGAAAAGTGCCGTTGCGCGGCGCGCGCGGATCAAACGCACGGGCTGGCAATACGATCAGACTGCTTTGGTCTGCGCAATTGCCCATGAAAAACCCCACGACGGCATTGCGCACCAGTTTTTTATGCCGAGCGGACCGCTTGCGATTTTGCCGCTGACCGAGAACCGATCATCCATTGTCTGGACGGAAAGCGCGGCCCGGGCGGTTGAAATCCAAAAGCTGGACGAGGCAGATTATCTGGATGTGCTGCGGCCTCGGTTTGGTGACTTCCTGGGAGAGATTTCCTTGACGGGGGCGCGGTTCAGCTATCCGCTGGAGCTTTCGATTGCGCAGGCCTTTGTCGCCGACCGGGTGGCCTTGGTAGGTGATGCGGCCCATGCCGTGCATCCGATTGCTGGGCAAGGGCTTAATGCGGGCTTGAAGGATGTGGCGGCACTCGCCGAAGTCTTGGCAGAGGCGCAGCGGCGCGGCGAAGACATTGGTCGCAGCGATGTATTGGCGCGGTATCAGCAGTGGCGGCGCTTTGATGCGGCAACATTGGCGCTGGCGACCGATAGCTTTAACAAGTTGTTTTCAAACGACAATGGCTTGGCGCGAACGGTTCGCGATCTAGGGCTTGGCATGGTGAACGCGATGCCGGGTATGCGTCGTAAGCTCATACGCGAAGCCGCCGGGTTGACCGGCGATCTTCCACGCCTTGCACGCGGGTTGCCGATTTAGTCGAGCTTGCGCGCCTCGTCGACCAGCATGATCGGAATGCCGTTGCGAATTGGATAGGCCAGATGCGCGGCCTTTGAGATCAATTCCTGCGCGCCCTTGTCGAAGGTGAGTTGGGCCCGCGTTTCCGGGCAAACGAGCGCTTCGAGCATCCGGCGATCAAATGTATTTTCGGAACTCATTGCAGAATATCCTCCATACCGCCGCCCCCTCGGAGCGCAAATTCGATCAGAGTCACCAACGTTTCGCGGCGGGTGATAAGCGACGGGGCTTCCAACAGGGCCTGTTTGTCTTCGGGCTCAAACGGACAAAGCATCGAGAGCGAATTAATGAGCAATTCGTCCTCTGCTTCTTTTAGGGAATCCCAGTCGGTATTGAGGCCCTTGGTTTCGAAATACCGCTCCAAAAGTCCAAAGAACCGTGCCTGATCAAAGCTGGAATCGCGTTCCGCCGGGCCGAGATCGCGGTCAAAGCCAGCCCAGTCCACATCGCAACGACGGTAGGGAGAAAATCCTTCGATTTCCTGTTGTACGCGGAAGCGAGACACCCCCAGCAACGTGATCATATAGCGACCATCGTCGGTTTCGGTGAAAGAGGTGACGCGCCCAGCGCAGCCAATTGCGCTCAGTCCGCTCCCTTTTTCCGGGCCGCCCTCGCGGGGCTGGATCATCCCGATAATCCGATGAGGCGTTTTCAGCGCATCATCGAGCATCGCAAGATAGCGGGGTTCGAAAATTTGGAGTGGCAGGCGAGCGCGCGGCAAAAGCAGCGCGCCGGGGAGCGGAAAAACCGGTATTGTGTCGGGCAGATCAGACGAAGAGAACATACGGGACACTTAGCGCTCCCTTGTGGTCAGGCAAAGATCATCGACGATAATTTGCGACGCCCGTTCAGCGCGATGGGATCGTTTGGTTTCAACGCATCAAAGATCGTGAAAAGCTGCGCGCGGGCGGCGCCTTCGTTCCATTCGCGATCACGCCGGAACAATTCCAACAATTCATCGACCGCGGCCTCGCCATCCCCACTTGCGTGAAGCGC
>CALLWO010000108.1 GCA_938016355.1 uncultured Boseongicola sp.
GCGATGGACCTGATCGTGACGCATGATCCGCTGGCGCAAGTCTCCGGCATGAAGAACAAGCTGCCGGGCACACCGACGCCCGAGGGCAACGACATCTACGCCTATTACCTTCTGGGCGGCGACAACCTTGCCCGCGACGTGTTTAGCCGCATGGTCAAAGGCAGTTGGGAGGTCGTGAAAATCGCGCCCTTTGCCACGCTTTTCGCCTTCATGGTGGGGATCACGCTTGGCCTGCCAGCGGCCTATTACGGTGGCAAGCTCGACACGATCCTCAGCTTCATCGCGAACCTCATCCTCGCCTTCCCGGTGATCCTGTTGTTCTACCTTCTGGTGACGCCTGAAATCGTGGCCACGGGTATCCCGGTCTATATGGCGGGTGTTCTTTTCATCTTCCCGCTGGTGTTCCTGACGATCCTCATCAACTCGCGGTATTTTACCCAACCGCAAAAGCGCAACACCTATCTGGGTGTGACGCTGGTGATTGGTCTCTGGCTCTATATGGGGATCGCGTGGAACATTGATCCGCTCGGCATCATTGATTTCCCACCGAACCTTCTGGTGGTCTTTGTGTCGGTCGTGTTCGTCAACTCGCCCACCGTGTTCAGGATCGTGCGCGGCATCGCGCTCGATATCAAAACGCGCGATTACGTGGCGGCCGGTCAGACGCGGGGCGAAGGTCCGTGGTACATCATGCTTTGGGAAATCCTGCCCAATGCGCGGGGACCGCTGATCGTCGATTTCTGTCTTCGGATTGGCTACACGACCATCCTTCTCGGCACGCTTGGCTTCTTTGGCCTTGGCCTGTCGCCGGAAAGCCCGGATTGGGGCTCGACCATCAATGATGGGCGCAAGCTTCTGTCGATTTACCAGCATCCGGCTTTGGCACCGGCCCTGTCTCTGATGAGCCTTGTGCTTGGTCTGAACCTCTTGGCCGATGGCCTCCGCGAGGAAAGCCTGAAGGACTGATGAAACCACCGGTCGGTCGCACCGACGTAATACCGACGTGATACCGACGGAATACCGAAGGGTCACCGATGCGACCGACACGCCGAAAATATGGCCCCGAGGGAGGGACAAAAAATGAGCAAAGATGACTATGACGGACCGATCCTGGAGATCGAAAACCTGTCCATCAGCTTCTTCACACGACTGCGGGAAATCCCTGCGGTGATGGATTTTTCCTGCACGGTTCAACCCGGCGAAGCCATGGGGCTTGTCGGTGAATCGGGATGCGGAAAATCCACTGTGGCGCTTGGCGTCATGCAGGATCTTGGCGTCAACGGAAGGATCGTTGGCGGCTCGATCAAGTTTAAGGGTCGCAACCTGAACGAGATGTCCGCAGAAGAGCTGCGCGACATTCGCGGGTCCGAAATTGCCATGATTTATCAAGAGCCTATGGCTTCTTTGAACCCGGCAATGAAGATCGGCAAGCAGTTGATGGAAGTGCCGATGATCCACGAAGGCGTGGACGAAAAAGAGGCGTATAAACGCGCCCTCGAAGTCGTCACCGACGTGCGCCTGCCCGATCCGGAACGGATGCTCACAAGCTATCCGCACCAGCTTTCAGGTGGTCAGCAACAGCGCATCGTGATCGCGATGGCCTTGATGGCAAACCCGTCGCTTCTGATCCTTGACGAACCCACAACCGCGCTTGACGTGACCGTCGAAGCCGCCGTCGTCGATCTGGTCAAAGACCTTGGCAAAAAGTACGGCACGTCGATGCTGTTCATCAGCCACAACCTCGGCCTCGTCCTCGAAACCTGCGACCGCCTCTGCGTCATGTATTCCGGCGAAGCCGTCGAAACCGGCTCCATCGAAGACGTGTTCGACAAGATGCAACACCCTTATACGCAAGCACTTTTCCGGTCGATCCCGCTTCCGGGTGCGGACAAGAACTCGCGTCCCTTGGTGGCCATTCCGGGCAACTTTCCCCTGCCCCATGAACGCCCACCCGGTTGTAATTTTGGTCCGCGCTGCGACTATTTCGAAGCCGGCCGCTGCGACGCCACCGATATCAAAATGGGCAAAGTCTCAGGCAATGACCGTCACGAATCCCGCTGCCTGAAATTCAACGAGATCGACTGGAACGCGCCCATCGCGGTCGGGAAAACCACTGAGAAAGCTGAACCTGGTCAAGTGATCCTTAAGATGCAGAACCTCAAGAAATACTACGAGGTCGCGGCCAACTCACTCTTCGGCGGGGCCGAGAAAAAAGTGGTGAAAGCCAACGAAACCCTGAGCTTTGAGGCACGCGAAAGCGAAACACTCGCGATCGTCGGAGAAAGCGGCTGCGGAAAGTCCACCTTCGCCAAGGTCTTGATGGGGCTCGAAACGGCGACCTCCGGGCGCATTCTGTTGGATAACAACGAAATTCAGGAAGTCCCCATCGAAGAGCGTGACACCAAGACGATCTCCTCGGTGCAAATGGTGTTCCAGAACCCGTTCGACACGCTCAACCCCTCCATGACCGTTGGGCGGCAGATTATTCGCGCGTTGGAAATCTTTGGCATCGGCAAAACCGAAGACAGCCGCCGCGAGCACATGCTGGAGCTTCTTGATCTGGTGAAACTACCCCGCGAATTCGCAGATCGGATGCCGCGTCAATTGTCAGGCGGCCAGAAGCAACGTGTTGGTATTGCACGTGCATTTGCTGGTGGCGCGCGGATCGTGATTGCCGATGAACCTGTGTCGGCTTTGGACGTTTCCGTTCAGGCTGCGGTGACCGATCTGTTGATGGAAATTCAGCGAAATGAGAAAACCACGCTTTTGTTCATCAGCCACGACTTGTCGATTGTGCGCTATTTGTCGGATCGGGTCATGGTGATGTACCTTGGCCATGTGGTGGAACTGGGCAGCACCGATCAAGTGTTCTCGCCGCCGTATCATCCTTATACAGAAGCGCTTTTGTCGGCCGTTCCGATCGCCGACACGAGTGTCAAAAAGAAGCACATCGTGCTTGAGGGTGACATTCCATCGGCCATGAACCCGCCGTCGGGTTGCCCGTTCCAGACGCGTTGCAACTGGAAAGACAAGGTTCCCGGTGGGCTTTGTGACCGCGAAGTGCCACCAATGAAGACGCTCGCAGATGGCCATCAGATCAAATGCCATCTGTCAGACGCTGATCTTGAAGAAATGGAACCAGTGATCCAGATCGCGGCGGAATAAAACGCCCAGACAACGATTGTGAAGGCCCTCAAAGGGCCTTCACGATCAGATCCTCCACGCCAAGCGCATTTGCGAGCGACTGAAGGCGGGCTTCTGCCACTTCACCATAAAGACCACGCGTTCCGGGCGCCAAACGCACCTGCAACTGCTTTTTCTTTGGCAGGAATTTCAAACTGCCGATCTCTCCATCTTCTGAAGCCGTGAGCATCGCACCAAACCGCATGGCTTTGCCAAGCACCTCGGCTTGAGCAATCGACTTGCTGTCCAGCATTTCGAAAAGCGGTTCCAGTCGGGAACTTTCGCGGCTGTTCTTGTAGCGATGTAAAAGCGCGACTCCCAAGAAGACGCGTTCCTGATGGGTCATCCCACCAAGATTGGCCCGCGTGACTTCGTCAAAGCATACCTCATGGCGATAATCAGGATGAGCGCGCCAGCTGACGTCGTGCAAAAGGCACGCGGCCTTAATCAGGCGAGTATCAGGCGCGCCGCGGCTTTTGAAAAGCGGCTTCACAAAGTCATAAAGGCGTTTGCCGAATCCAGCTATGCGGGCATCTTTGTGTTCGGCAAAACGGCACGCTTCGATCAACGGATCGCGGTCGCGCAACCGCTGCGGCATTTGCTCATAGAGCATACCCTCGCGAATACCGTAGCTGGAGATTGCGATGTCGTGGGGTTTGAACGTGCGCACAAGTTCTTTCAAAACCAGCGACGCCATAGGCACCAACGCCATCCGGCTTTCGCCAAGTCCCGTACGCGCGCGAATGTCGGCGGGGTCGTTTTCGGTGATGTAATCGACGGTCGCCAGCACGGCTTTGCGTGACATTCGATATTCGTGCAACACGGCGAGCGGATACTCCCGTCGGTCCATATCGATGCGCGCAATGGCCCGCCAGGAACCGCCAACAAGGAACAGGCGGTTATTCTGGTTGCCCATCTGTTTGGCGAGCGTTTGAACTTCGTCCTTAATATGCGCCTTGATCGCCCGCTTGCCGCCTTTGATCGTCATAAGCCGCTGGGGGCCAAGCTTTGTGCTGATGCGCTTTCCGACTTTACCGTCTTGCAATTCGGCAAGCTCCATCGAGGACCCGCCAATGTCGCACACAAGGCCGTAGGCCCCCGGCCAACCCAGCAACACCCCTTGCGCGGACAGGCGCGCCTCTTCCTCGCCGTCGATAACCCAAAGGCGGAGGCCGGTCTCGCGTTCGACGTCCTCCCTGAACGCTGGACCGTCCTCCGCCTCGCGCACCGCAGCAGTCGCGACTGCTGTGAGCGGCGCGATTCCCATGCGTTTGGCAAGGATTTGAAACCTCTTAATCGCCGCCAGCGCACGCACCTTCCCGCCGGGATTTAGGCGCCCGGTCGCCGCCATTCCAGCCCCAAGACCGGCCATGACTTTTTCGTTGAAGAAATACGCCGGACTACGCGCGGCACCGTCGAATATAACCATCCGAACCGAGTTGGAGCCGACATCCAAGACGCCGACACGCCCCAAAGCCCGCGCGCCAGGGTCATCAAACAATGGCCGTCCGAAAGGACCCCAATCCTCGGTCGCCGCGTCGCCGCTGACGTCCATTTGCATCCCCCCAAAGGAATTACTCGCGTTGAAACATTGCCTTGTCGCATGCTCCGGGTCAACGAAGTTGTGGATATTAAAGACTTAATTCGACGCTGACCGGGAAGTGATCAGACGCGGTCAAAAGAGCTTCGCGAAGTTCTGGCGTTTCATAACAGACTGGGTCGTCAAAAGGGTGCCAAATGCGCCAGCCCGCTGCATTGTCGCGCAAATCGGGTGACACCATGACGTAATCGAGCAGAGTTTGCATCCAGCGCTTTTTCGAGGTCATCCAAAACCGGGCTGAAGCGGGTCTGACGCCAAAGGGTCGGTGGATCACGGCCTCGGCATGGGGGTCATAAAGACGTGTTTCACCCTCATCACCGATAACAATCTCGACGCCAGACCGCCCGAACAGTTTTTCATATTCATCAAGCCCGGGGCCGTCATTGAAATCGCCCATGACAATGAGCGGTTCGCCCGCATCCAGATGATCGTCGACGCGCTCTCGCAGCCAGATGCATTGTGCGAGTTGTTTGCGGCGGTTTTCGATGCCTATGCGCATGACCTCTTTGGGATTGCGCGCACCATGTGGGGCTTTGGATTTGGCGTGCACGCCGATCAAACGCAGCGGCACCCCTGATTTGGTCTCCATCGCAATTTCGAGAGGCGGCTTTGACCAACGGACGTCTTCGGGGGCGGAGTCCACGTCCAGATCAATACGATAAGCCGCGTCAAAACGCGGAGATCCGACCGGATCATGGCGCGCCGAGACAAAGTCGGGATCATAGAGCAGCGCAATTTCCTGCTGCGTCTGGTTCACGAACCCCATCACGGCGCGGCGTGCGCGAATGCCAGCAAATTCAGCAAAATTCTCAAGCGCTGCGGTGCCATCACGGCGGCGATGACTATCGGGGGCTTCGATGATCATGATCGCATCGGCATCCAATGCACTGAATACGATTCCAAGCGCATCAAGCTGCTGGTGTCGTTTGACGTCGTGTCGCCCGGACCAACGCGTGTCAGATTGCAGTTCGCCTGCGTCGTTAAAGAGGTTCGAAAACCACTCCACATTGTATGTCGCAATGCGCATCAGGCAGCGCCTTGATTGATGGTTTCCCAAGCGCGATTGATTGCGACGAGACGCTTTTCGGCCATGCGAATGGCCTCTTCGGGCAGGCCGCGCGCCATCATACGATCTGGATGCGTCTCGCGCACCAACGCGCGCCATGCCGCGCGAATTTTGTCCCTCGGCGTGTCGGAATCAACCCCCAGAACATCATAGGGATCGGGTTCAGCGTCGGGGACAAATCTGGTTCGGAGCTGGCGAAACTGGCGGTCGGTAAGTCCAAATATTTCAGCAACTTGCGACAAAAATTGGTCTTCTTCTTCGTGATATCGCCCATCAACGGTCGCAATGTAAAATAGACCTTCCATCAAGTCGCAAAGCGTGCCGTCGGACGACGCGAACATGCCCGCAATACGCCGGGCATAATCCTCAAATCCGGCGACATCCTTGCGTGCGAGATCGAATACGCGTGCGGCGTTTTCCTCTTCTTCCTCTGGAATATAGAACACTTCGCGAAACGCGGTGACTTCGTCTTTGGTGACGCGGCCGTCGGCTTTGGCCATCTTTGCACCAAGCGCGATTACGGCGATGGTAAAAGCGATTGATTTCTCAGGCGGCGTACGCAGTTTTTCAAAGACCTGCCCAAGGCTTTGGCCTTCGCGCAAGGCGGCAATGGCTTCTGCTATTCGGGCCCAGATCGACATGGGCGCACCCTAGTCCGAAGTCTCGGCGGCGTCACCATCGGGATCAAGCCATTTGCGCATAAGGATCAAATCAAGCCATTGGTCGAATTTGTACCCGACCTTTGGCAGGCGTCCGACCTCTTCAAAACCCATCCGTCTGTGGAATGCCAGGCCCCCAGAATTATCTGCACTTACACCTGCCCAAAGCGATCCAATTTTCTGCTGTATAGCCCGACTTTCAAGCGCGTTCATAAGGGCCGCGCCGACACCACGGCCGCGGGCTTCGGGTGCAAGCATTATGGAATGTTCCATGGTCCGCGCATAACCTGCACCGCCACGAAACTGATTGTAATACGCAAAGCCAAGATACCCGCCGCCTTCATCCACCGCGACGAAATACGCCGGCGCGTTTTCGATGATTGCGATAATTTCAGCCTCGGACAATTCCCTGGGTTTGAACGAGATCGTCGTTTCCCGGATCACCGGGTTCATGATCGTTGCGACGCCTGTGGCATCCCCAGCGTGGGCCGGGCGAATTTGGACGCCACTCATGCGAGAATCCGGTTGCCTTCTGGCGTAGAAATGGTCGCGATCAGTCGTTTTTCGGGGCCTTCACGGACCAGCGCACGATCAACATTGTGGAGTGCGGGAAAGGCTTCGAGCAGGTCGTCGGCGTCGGGATGAAAAACATCCAACCGTGTCAGTCGAAACCCATGGTCGGGAAGGCGTTTGGCCGGATGCATTGTGTCACCCCATTCGATCAAAGCCGGACTTGCATCCTCGAACGGCAGTCGCCCGAACTCCGGCACTGCCATTTGCCAGGTCATGTCGCCACGGGACAGGTGCTTGGGTGTTCCACTCCCGCTCGGAGCTGCCTTGATTGCGGTTTCGATGTCATCAGTGCGGCATATCCAGTTGGTCATACGCGGCGCGCCGGAGAACGCATCAAGATTGAACCAGCGGCGATGCGCAGGTTTTGGCGCGTCGGGATCAATGGCTATAACTTCAAGGTAAACGTCTGGACCCAGCGACAAAAGCCGGTTGTGTGTTCCCATGTTAGGATGCTTGCCACCGGCCGACAATTGCACGCCCAGCACAGCCTCGACATAGGCTGTGCCTTCTTCCAATGTACGAGCCGCGATGGCGACATGATCGAGGGCGAGTGAAAACCTCATACGCGTAGATGGGGCGAATTTGTGGGCCTGTTCAAGTTGTAATCGTGGAACACTGCGTCGATTGGGTCAGAAAAACCAAACGGCCACAGCCCAGAAAAGCGCAAGAAGCGTCGCGTAGAAGGTCGCCGCCCAGCCGAACAGGCGAAGTGGTAGCGCGCGACGATATCCGATCCAAAAGGCAAGCCGGGCAATGACGAACGCGACGCTGAGCGCCACGAGCAAGCCCGGGCCATCGTCTGCGGCGAGAAAACCAATCGCGGGCCAAAGACAAAGCGCCAGTACAAGTTGCTCAATGGTATTGCGCAACACGCGGTCATCAATCCAAGACGGCGTGCCGGGTTCAGGCGCAAACGCCGTATCGCTGTCCGCTGCGCGAAACCGGCGCATCGCGACCCAGAAAACCATCAGGCCAGTCACAAGACCGGGGCCAAGGAACGCGACGTACAAAACGGGTGTCAGTGCGAAAATCGGAATGTTGATGACGTGCACGCCGAGCCAGACGACACCAACTGCCCATAAAAACCCAAGCGAGCCGCCAAGCAGCATCTTGACCTTGTCCGTCACGAAGATCGGGTCTCGCGAATGAGCGACAGGATATTCTTTGCAGCATCCGGGATGTGCGTCCCGGGACCAAATATCGCTTTTACGCCAGCGGCTTGCAGAAATTCGTAATCCTGTTGCGGGATCACGCCGCCACAGATCACAATGATGTCGCCTGCATCACGTTCGTTGAGCGCTTCGATCAGTTTTGGCGCCAGCGTTTTGTGGCCAGCGGCTTGCGAGGATATCCCGACGACATGAACGTCATTGTCGATGGCGTCCTGTGC
>CALLWO010000109.1 GCA_938016355.1 uncultured Boseongicola sp.
GCCCGGCACCAACATGATCGACCCTTTCCACATCAATGTCGCCGTGTCGCCGTTTGAACACTCAAGCTCCATCCCCGGCACCAAATCTTCCACCGCAACCGGGCCTTCGCTCGTGTGAACCAGAATGCCATGGGTGAATGCACCAAACGCCTGTTCAAAAACCGGAAGAGCAGGGGCCACGCGCGTGGCGCTGTGAACCTGACCGTCCTCCAGCCACTCCGTCTCAAACCGCCGTGTCAGCTTTGTTGCCAGCGTTAGTGACCGGGGTCGGCTGACCCGACGCGCGGTCCAGCGGGCTTCGGAAACAACGCGTCGCGCTGGGGGTTCGCTGGGAAAGGGCGGAAGCGTTGGGGGCGTGTAACTCATGAGATGGATACCTGTGCGTTTGGGCGATTGGCGAAAGTGACGATCCGGAAGAGCGCGCCACACTTTTGGCGTAAATACCTTAGGCGTGTCGCAATCTGCGTACGCGTTTTGAAAGGGCTGAAGATTTTTCAGAGCGGGCGAACGGCAAGGGAGGGAGCGCTGATTTCGACGTTTCGATGGCGCTTTTCATCCAACGTGGCTTGGTTTTCACGATGTTTTCTCCGTCAGGGCAGCGATGCAGCAGCGCATCTTTAACTTGCCTCAACTATTGCCGCGCAATGGGGCGAGGGCGTGACGGATTTTAGGGAAGTTTCGGACGCTTTGTCGTTAAATCCGAATGGCCGCGATCAATCGCCCATAGTCGACCTCTTGGTCGTGGACCGAACGGCGATACGAAAAGAATCGCTCTGCGTCGCTATAGGTGCAATGGCCCGTCCATTCCGCGGTCCCGACGCCTGCGCCGCGCAACCGGTGGATGCCATATCCGGTCAGGTCAAAATGCAACCGATCCCCGACGCCCTCGCGAAAAAATTCCGCGTTGTTCGCATCGTGCGCCGTGAATCGGTCCCGAAACTCCGGCCCGATTTCATAGGCATCTTGTGAAATCGACGGCCCGATCACCGCGCGGATGTTGCCGCGCACAGCGCCGAGCGCCTCCATGGCATCCACCGTCGCGTCAAGCACACCGTCCAACGCGCCTTTCCAGCCCGCATGCGCGCCGCCGATCACACCTTTTTCGGGGTCCGCAAACAGAACGGGTTGGCAATCTGCCGTAAGAATTGAAATCGCAATGCCTGGCGTTGCGGTCACAATAGCGTCGGCCTTTGGCATCTCGCCTTGCATCGGCGCGCTCAATGTAACCACGTCAGCGGAATGCACTTGATGGACCGTGGCAAGTGCATCGGGCGTCACCTCCATCGCATCGGCAACGCGCGCGCGATTGATCATCACCACTTCGCGCTGATCGCTCGACCCCAGACCGCAATTCAATCCGCGAAAAATTCCCGAAGACGCGCCGCCTCGGCGGGTGAAAAACCCGTGGTGCAGCGGCAAAAGCGCATCGGCGGTCAGAATCTCGAGCGTCACAAAGTCACTCCGGATGGCAAAGGTGCGTCGGCCTGAAACAAGGCCATGACCTTAAAGAGCGTTCCCATTTCGCGTTCGTCCGTCAAGCGGCGAAATGCAGCGATATGCGATTGCAACGCCTCGCCGTCCAAATTTGCAGCCAAGGCTTCCGCGCGGTCCTCGATCCCAAGGCGACCCAAAAAGACCCCCTGAGGCGTCAGGCGCGAGTGAACCGCCGGTTCAGCCGCGCGCGCCAAGGCTTCGAAATCGACATGCGCCGTCAAATCGACCGCGCCCGGGGCCTCCAGCACCGACACCGGCTCGTGCGCACGGAGCGCCTGAAACGTGTCCCCAAGCGAGCGCCAGTCCCCATAATCAATCAGATAGGCCAAACCGCCGCTCTCAGCGATGCGCGCGCCGATCTCACCTGCCACAACCGCGCCGGAATGGGCCTGTTCAACCACATCGCCCTCTGCGGTGTCGTCAAGGCGATGCGCAAGGTGATCAGGCGCGGTTTCGTCCGATAAGCCAAGGCTCAGCGCCTCCCCGTCAAGCCCGACAACCCGCTCGCGCCATGCCGTTTCGGTGCGCACGAATTGCCGGATCGGCAGCGCGTCAAAGAACTCATTGGCAATCAGAAAAAGCGGCCCACCCGGCACGTCACTCAAGGCGTCAGCATGGGTCAAAGGTGCGTTGATCGTCTTGATCTGGCGCGCTCTCAATACGGGCGACGTTTCCACCAACCAAAGATCGGCGGCTTCGTGAAACCCCTCCACACCCTTGGTGGCGCGCATCACATCAGCCATCAGCGTCCCGCGGCCCGGGCCCAGCTCCACCAGCCGAAACGGATCAGGGCGACCGCGGTCAAGCCATGCTTGGGCCAGTGCAAGCCCCAGCAACTCGCCAAACATCTGACTGATCTCGGGTGCGGTGGTGAAATCGCCGGACACTCCAAACGGGTCGCGCGTCACGTAATAGCCAAGCGTCGGATGCATCAGACAGGTGCTCATGTATTCCGCAACGCTCATCGGCCCACCGGCTCGAATGCGCGCCTTCAGATGCTCGCCCAACGCGCTCATGCGCGCCGCCGGGCCATCACAACGAAAACCAAACCGACCAAAATCATCGGCACAGACAAAAGCTGCCCCATGGAAAGCCCGAAATCTCCAAGGAAAAAGACCCGGCCCAGAGGGCTGTCAGGATTGATGAATTGCTCATCGGCCACGCGATAGAACTCGACAAAGAACCGCGCCGCACCATAGCCCATAAGGAAAACACCGCACAAAGCACCGGGCGTCTTGAACCAGCCGCGCGCAAACGCCAGCCACAGCAAAAGCAGCCCAAGCACCAGACCTTCCAGACCCGCCTCGTAAAGCTGCGACGGGTGGCGCGCGCAAAGCCCTTCGATACCGGGGCAGTCCTGCGCCCGCGCCCCGGGGAACACCACGCCCCACGATACGTCCGTCGGACGACCCCAAAGCTCGGCATTGATGAAATTCGCGATCCGTCCCAGCATCAGCCCCGGCGGCGTTGCAATGGCCAGCGCATCAGCCAGTTGGGGCGCTGGAATGCCGCGCTTCCACGCGAATATCAGCCCCGCGACCACCACGCCCAGAAAACCACCATGAAACGCCATGCCACCGTCCCAGACGCGAATGATGTCGCCCGGGTTCTCCAGAAAATGGTCGCGCCCATAGAACAGAACATATCCAAGCCGCCCCCCGATAATGATTCCCAAAATCATCCAGGTGATCAGGTCCTCCAGATCGGGCTTTTCCATCGGCGCGGTGTCACCGGGCCAAAGATGAGGCCGCGCAATCGCCCGCCCGATGATCCAGACGGCAATGAAAATGCCCGCGATATAGGCCAAAGCATACCAGCGGATCGCCAGCGTGATCGGACCAAGCGGGATTTCGACCAGAACGGGCGAGATGTCGGGAAAGGGAATGGCAAGCATCATGGTGCGCGAGAAGTGGCAGCGACCTGCGACCTCGTCAACCTTGCGATTGGCCAAAGTGCTCCCATATAAAGTAACGATAGCGTTCCATCGGAGACCCGACATGCAAAGCAAGAACAAAATCTTTGACGACATTTCGCAGTTGATGACCAACGCTATGGGCGTGGCGCAAGGCGCGCGCGAGGAAGCAGAAACCGCGATGAGCGGTTTGGTTGACCGCTGGCTTGCGGATCGTGACTTTGTGACTCGCGAAGAATTCGACGCGGTGCGCGCCATGGCGCAGAAGGCCCGCGAAGAAAACGAGGCTTTGAAGGCCCGTTTGGACGCGCTCGAAGCCAACACCAGCGCAGACGCTTAAATTTACCTTTTGTTAATGAAATGAAGCGGTTTGCGCCAAGTTGGTGCGACTGTTGACGTTTTAGCGTTCGTCGCTGTCGGCACGCGCGGAATTGCGCTGCCTGTGGGTAAGTTTTTTAAAATAATCCTTTACAGACTCTGGCTTTCCGCACACCATATCTCGTAAGGAATGGTGCAAGATCCACTGAACCTAGAGCAGACACCAAGCTGTGGTGGCCGTAAGAGCAACCCGGCAACTTAATGAGGCGAGGCCGCGCATGTCGCTTTCAGAGCAGTATTTCTCGACCGAGGAACTTCATCCAATCGACATTGTCGAACACCTTGCAGAACACCACGAATGGGATTTTGACCGTGTCGCCGATGATCAGATCGCAATGGCCGTCGAGGGACAATGGCGGACCTATTCGATCACGCTTGCATGGTCGGCGCAGGACGAAACGCTCAGGTTGATTTGCACGTTCGAAATGGATCCGCCGGCGGATCGCATGGCCGAGCTTTACGAGACACTGAACGCGACAAACGACATGTGCTGGGCCGGTGCCTTCACATATTGGGCCGCGCAGAAGCTCATGGTCTGGCGTTATGGGCTGGTTCTTGCCGGTGAGCAGATGGCTGGACCCGAACAGATTGACACCATGATCCGTGCCGCTGTCTTATCAGCCGAAAGATTTTACCCGGCGTTCCAACTGGTCGCCTGGGGCAATGAAACACCCGAAGCCGCGATGGGTGTGGCAATTGCAGAAGCATACGGACGGGCGTAGCCTTTACGCCATGTTTGCGCCTCTTCCGCGCGTATCAAGATCGATCCCCCCGGTCTGCGGATAAGGCAAAAAGACCGGGTCGCCAGTGCGGCCCGGTCATTTTTTTGACCTATGCCTCTTGTTTGCGGCCTGTTGTTTGCCACAAAAGAAAGCGTCAGTCTTTCTGGGGGTATTATGGATTTCAAAGACATCACAACGCGCGGCATGGTCTTGCTTGGCTGTGGGAAGATGGGAAGTGCGATGCTTCAGGGATGGCTCGCGCGCGGGCTTGACCCGAAAATGGTCTACGTCCTCGACCCGATGCCGTCCGACTGGGTGCAGGCTCAAGGTGTGCATATTAACACCGACCTCCCGGAGGACCCTGCATTGCTGGTCATCGCCGTCAAACCCCAAATGATGGGCGACGCGCTGCCTCGCATTCAGGCGCTGGGCGGCGGTTCCACCGTGATGCTCTCGATTGCCGCCGGGACCACGATCGCCCATTTCGAAGCGGTGTTTGGCCCTGACACCCCGATTGTACGTGCCATGCCGAACACGCCCGCTGCCGTCGGGCAGGGGATCACCGCGCTGATCGGAAATGCCCAAGTCGACGCAAGCGCCCTCGCGCTGTCCGAAACACTTCTCTCTGCGGTCGGCAAGACCGTGCGTCTGGAAAACGAAGGCCAGATGGATGCTGTGACGGCTGTTTCCGGTTCTGGACCGGCCTATGTCTTTCACCTGATCGAAACCATGGCGGCCGCGGGCGAGGCCGAAGGGCTCCCGAGCGATTTGGCCATGAAGCTGGCGCTCACGACGGTAGCAGGTGCGGGTGCCTTGGCCGAAGCCGCAGACGAAGGCCCGGCGCAATTGCGCGTGAACGTAACCAGCCCCAACGGCACGACACAAGCCGCGCTCGAGGTCCTGATGAACGATACCGATGGCTTCCCGACCCTGTTGAAACGCGCCATCAAAGCCGCCGCTGATCGAAGCCGGGAGCTTGGTAAATGACCCTTTCGTTCGACGAGTTCCTGAAAGTCGACATTCGGGTTGGCGAGATTGTCCGCGCCGAACCCTATCCCGAGGCCCACAAACCCGCGATCAAGCTTTGGGTCAATTTCGGCCCCGAGCTTGGCGAAAAGAAAAGCTCGGCCCAGATCACCGCGCATTACGATCCCGAAACGCTGCCGGGGCGCAAAGTGATGGCCGTTGTAAATTTCCCGCCGCGCCAGATCGGCAAATTCATGTCCGAGATCCTCGTGCTCGGCGTCCCGGACGAAAGCGGCGAGGTCGTGTTGCTTAAACCGGATCTGGATGTGCCCATTGGCGGAAGGATGTTTTGATGACGAAGCTTTTGGTAACACGCCCGCTCCCTCAAAGTGTTATCGCCGCGTTGGATGCGCGATTTGACACCACGGTGCGCGCCGAAACCAATCCCATGTCCGAAGCCGAAATGGTGGTCGCGCTTTCGAAATATGATGCGATTCTTCCGACACTCCGCGATCCGCTGTCCTCCGACACGATCTCCAAAG
>CALLWO010000110.1 GCA_938016355.1 uncultured Boseongicola sp.
CCGCCGCCTCACCGGCGACAACGCCTCGCACGTGGTCAGCTACGGCACCGAAGCCGGGCATTTTCAGAACGCAGGCTACTCTGCCGTGATCTGCGGCCCCGGCGATATCGCAATGGCGCACCAGCCCAATGAATATGTCACACTCGCTCAAATGGAAGCAGGTGACGCGTTCATGGACCGCCTGATCGCCCACCTATCCGACTGAAACAAAACACTTAAACTCCGATCACCCGCGCCGCGAACCGTCGCTGGCCTCATGGCGAATTTTCGCGAAAAAATGCGCGCGCCCCACTTTTCTTGACATGGGTCAAAGCCCGGGGTTTCTGCACATGCGAAAGACGGTCTGCGAACAGATCGGATTTCTTCATGCCAACCGACAATTCAGGATCACTCTACGCCGCGCGCGAACCCATTTTCCCACGCCGGGTCAGCGGGTTTTTCCGCACGTTCAAATGGTGGATCATGGCCGTCACGCTTGGCATCTATTACCTCACACCGTGGATCCGCTGGGACCGCGGACCGAACCTCCCCGACCAGGCAGTGCTGGTCGATATGGCCGGGCGTCGCTTTTATTTCTTCTGGATCGAAATCTGGCCACACGAATTCTATTTCGTCGCCGGTCTTTTGATCATGGCGGGGCTCGGCCTTTTTTTATTCACCTCCGCGATGGGGCGGGTCTGGTGCGGCTATACATGCCCGCAAACCGTGTGGACTGACCTCTTCATCCTTGTCGAACGCTGGATAGAAGGCGACCGCAACGCCCGCGTCCGCCTCTGGAAAGCGCCGTGGAGCGCGCGGAAATGGCGACTGCGGATCACCAAATGGGTCGCGTGGCTTCTGATCGGCATGGCAACAGGCGGCGCATGGGTCTTTTATTTCACCGATGCGCCGACGCTGGCGCGCGATCTGCTGGCGTTTGACGCCCATCCCATCGCCTACACGACCATCGCCATTCTGACCGCCACCACGTTCGTCTTTGGCGGCCTCGCGCGCGAGCAGGTCTGTATCTACATGTGCCCGTGGCCCCGTATTCAGGCCGCCATGGTCGACGAAGACACCATCACGGTTGCCTATCGCGACTGGCGCGGCGAACCACGCGGCAAACATCGCAAGGCGGAAAACACCGACCATCTGGGCGATTGCATCGACTGCAACGCCTGCGTCAACGTCTGCCCCATGGGGATCGACATTCGCGACGGGCAGCAAATGGCCTGCATCACCTGCGCGCTCTGCATTGATGCCTGCGACGACGTCATGGGCAAGATCGGCAAAGAACGCGGGCTGATCGACTACCTCGCGCTCACCGACGAAACCCTCGAACGCGAGGGCAAGCCGCCAAAGCCCGTGTTCAAACACATCCTGCGTCCACGCACCATTCTTTACGCCAGCCTCTGGTCGCTCATCGGCGCGCTTCTGGTCTTCGGTCTCTTTATCCGCGCCGAGATTGACGTCACCGTTGCACCGATCCGCAACCCGCAGTTTGTCACGCTCTCGGATGGCTCTGTGCGCAACGCCTACGACATCCGCCTGCGCAACAAACACGGCGACGACCGCCCGTTCCGCATTTCCGTTGTCGGAGACCCCGCCCTGCGCATCTCGCTCGAAGGCACGATCTACGAAAACGTCACCGTCACCGCCAATGAAACCCTGCTGCAACGCGCCTATGTCATCGCGCCCCAAGGCTCGGACCCCGTCGACCGTCACCGCACGGAAATCCGCTTCTGGGTCGAAGACATGGTCAGCGGCGAACGCGTCCACCAAGACAGCATCTACATCGGGAGAGGCCAATGACCGCCCCAACTGCTAAAGACCCAAAAGAGATCACCGGCCGCCACGTCTTTGCCATGACCGCATCGGCCTTCGCGCTGATCATCGGCGTGAACTTCTGGATGGCCTATCAGGCCGTCTCGACCTTCCCAGGTCTCGAAGTCAAAAATTCCTATGTCGCGAGCCAAAGCTTTGATGCCCGCCGCAAAGCGCAACAAGCCCTGAACTGGACGGCGGATGCGCGGATTGCGGGCGACCTCCTCACTTTGTCCATCACCGGCCCTGACGGTGCCCCCGCCACGCCCGCATCGCTCACCGCCCTCTTGGGGCGAACCACCAGCGCCGCGGATGACCAAACGCCCGACTTCGCCGCAACGCCCGACGGCTACACAGCCAACGTCGACGTCGCCAAAGGCCTCTGGACCCTGCGGATCAAGGCCAAGGCACAAGACGGCACCGCCTTTGAACAGCGCCTGACCCTAAGAGTGCCCTGATGTCGACGACCGAAGCCCCCGGATTTCAGGCCTGCCCGGCCTGCGCCGCAGCGCCGGCGGCCAAGACGTTTGCGCGCGGCGGTCCCGGTGCGAACCGGTTGCACATCTCGCTGCCCGGCATCCACTGTGCCGCCTGCATTTCCGGCGTTGAGCGCATCCTCCTTGCCACGCCCGGCGTTGCCGAAGCCCGCGTGAACCTCACCCAACGCCGCGCGCGCGTGCGCGCCGACGACACTGTCACCGCCGAAAGCCTCGCCGCGATCCTCAACACCGCAGGCTTCGAAGCCTACGAGCTGAACGGCGACGCAATCACCACCACCGGCACCGATCAGACCACCCGCGATCTTGCCATGCGCCTTGGCGTTGCGGGCTTCGCGATGATGAACGTGATGCTCCTCAGCGTCGCCGTCTGGTCGGGCGCAAGCGACGCCACGCGCGATCTTTTCCACTGGATTTCCGCCGCCATCGCCATCCCGACCATCGCCTTTTCCGCCCAGCCGTTCTTCAAAAACGCCGCCCACGCGCTTTGGGGTCGGCGGCTGAACATGGACGTTCCGATCTCTCTGGCGATCCTGCTGGCCGCGGGCATGTCGGTCTTTGAAACGGCCCAAAGCGGCACGCACGCCTATTTCGACGCGGCCCTGTCGCTCACCTTCTTCCTGCTGGCCGGACGCTACCTTGATCAGCGAACGCGCCGCGCCGCGCGCTCTGCCGCCGCCGAACTCACCGCGCTCGAAGTGCCGCGCGCGCTGTCCGTTGATGGTCGTCCCATCGACATTGCCGACCTCGCGGTTGGCGACACGATCCTGATCAAACCCGGCGCGCGCATTCCCGTCGATGGCACCATCGCCAAAGGTGCCAGCGAAATTGACCGCTCGCTGCTCACCGGTGAAACCCTGCCCGAGCCTGTCTCCCCCGGCGCGACGCTCTGCGCGGGCGAGATCAACCTGACCGGGCCTTTGACCCTCACCGTCACCGCAACCGGTGCGGACACATCGCTCGCCCGGCTGGCCGAACTTGTCGCCGCGTCCGAAAACGCGAAATCGCGCTTTACCAGCATTGCCGACCGCGCCGCTCAGATTTACGCCCCCGTGGTTCACCTCTTGGCGCTCGCAACCTTCATCGGCTGGTGGAGCCTTTCGGGCGATCTGCGCATGTCACTCAACATCGCCGTCGCCACGCTGATCATCACCTGTCCTTGCGCGCTCGGCCTCGCCGTTCCGGCCGTTTCCACCGCCGCATCGGGTCGCCTCTTTCGCGCCGGTGTTCTGATCAAAGACGCCACCGCGCTGGAACGCCTCGCCGCGATAGACACCATCGTCTTTGACAAAACCGGCACCCTGACCCAAGGCCGCCCCGTTCTGGAACACCACACCGCCACACGCGAAGAACAAAGCATCGCACGCGCGCTTGCAGAAACATCTTCGCACCCGCTGGCCGAAGCGCTAACGCAAGCAATCACAAGGCCAAGCGCGACCTTAACCGACATCAAAGAAATCCCCGGTTCCGGCCTTTGCGCGCGCTGGCAGGGGCGCGACGTGCGTCTGGGCCGCGCGGAATTTGTCGGCGCTACGCCCGGTGACCAGACCGAAACCTGGCTCAGGATCGAAGGCCGCGCGCCCTCCGCTTTCCGGTTTCAGGACCAGATGCGCCCGGGCGCCGAGCGCGCCATCGCAGACCTCAAAGACGCGGGCTACGACATCCACCTGCTCTCTGGTGACACGCCAAGAGCCGTCTCAGACCTCGCCGACCGCCTCGGCATTACCACATGGCACGCCGCGATCGGCCCGACCGAGAAATCCGCCCGCATCACTGACATGCGCAATTCCGGCAAAAACGTTCTGATGGTCGGGGATGGGCTCAATGACACCGCCGCACTGGCCGCCGCCAACATCTCTATCGCCCCGGCCTCGGCGCTGGATGCCAGCCGCACGGTGTCCGACATTGTGCTGATGGGCGCCTCCCTCGCGCCGCTGCCAAACGCGATTGAAACCGCGAAATCCGCCCAGC
>CALLWO010000111.1 GCA_938016355.1 uncultured Boseongicola sp.
CTGCAACCAAAACGACATGATCAAACTCGACATCCTCTCCGACCCGATTTGCCCGTGGTGCTATATCGGGAAAGCCAATCTTGACCGCGCGCTCGAAGCCCGGCCAGACCACCGCTTTTCCATCGAATGGCATCCGTTTCAGTTGAACCCCGATATGCCTGCCGAGGGCATGGGACGGCGTGACTATCTCGAAGCGAAATTCGGTGGCAAAGAAGGCGCCAACCAAGTCTATGGTCGCATCGAAGAGACTGCCAAAGCTGCGGGGCTGAATGTCAACTTCGCGGCCATGCAGCGGACGCCAAACACGATCAACGCCCATCGGCTCATTCACTGGGCGGGGCTTGAAGGGCGTCAAACGGCTGTCGTTTCGCGGCTTTTCAAAGCCTATTTCGAGGATGGGCAAGACATCGGCGACAAAGGCGTTTTGCTGGACATTGCCGAAGGCACCGGACTTGATCGCGCAATGATTGAACGCCTGCTGGACAGCGACGCAGATGCGGCGGACATCGCCGAACGCGACGCCCATGCGCGCGCGCGCGGCGTCACAGGCGTGCCGACATTCGTGATTGCAAATCAACACGTTGCACCTGGCGCGCAACCAACGGAACTTTGGTTGAAAGTCATCGACGAATTGGCAGCACAGGCCGGATCCGAAGAATGACGGACATGACTGAACAGCGCGCATTGGTCCGATCCATTGGCTGAAACCATCCCCCCGCCAAACCGCGACCCGAAAACAGCAATTTCGCGCGGCGAGCTTGTGGCACTTTTGGCGATGCTGATGGCGACGGTGGCGTTTTCGACCGACGCAATGCTGCCGGTCCTGAACGACATATCGGATGCGCTCAGCCCCGAAGACCCGAACCGGTCTCAGCTTGTTATTGCGACGTTTATGATCGGGCTGGGCGTTGGAACATTGGTTGCGGGGCCGCTTTCAGACGCCTATGGGCGCCGCAGCATCGCGGTGATCGGGGCGTCGATCTATATCATGGGCGCGCTGATCGCGACCGTCGCGCCGACTTTGGAAACCATGCTTGGCGCGCGCACGCTTCAAGGCCTTGGGGCGGCTGGCCCCCGCGTGATTGCGACGGCTTTGACGCGAGACATTTTTTCGGGCCGCCAAATGGCCCGCATTATTAGCTTTGTCATGACAGTTTTTGCGCTTGTTCCGGTCATGGCGCCCACACTTGGCGCCGGCATCGCCTGGGCGTTTGGCTGGCGAGCGATTTTCTTTTCCTTTGCAATTTTCTCTGTAATTTCAGTGGGCTGGCTGTTGATCCGCCAACCTGAAACGCTCCCGCCCGAGCGCCGCCGACCGTTCCGCGCGAAACCACTTTGGGATGGCGCGAAAGAGGTCCTATCCCACCGGCAAGTGATGACTGCGCTGGCGATCCAGACGCTGGTTTACAGCATGTTGTTTGGCATGCTCATGTCGTCACAATTGGTTTTTGACCAAACCTTCGGGAAAGAGGACACGTTCCATCTGTGGTTCGGCGCCATCGCAGCCGTTTCGGCGACTGCCAGCATTTTGAACGCCGCGATCGTCGTGCGACTTGGCATGATCCGGGTGGTGCGCGGCGGGTTGATCTTTGTCATCACCGTGTCGCTGCTTTTCGTGCTGTCGCTCACTGTACTGAACATGCCGCTCCACGTCACATTCGCCGGATTTGTCATTCTTCAAACAGCCGTTTTCCTGTTCGCAGGCCTTGGAATTGGGAACATGAACGCCATTGCCCTTGAACCGATGGGACACATCGCGGGCATGGCGTCATCGATCATATCTGCGGTCGCGACGGTCGTGTCCATTGCGTTGGCCGTGCCAGTGAGCCTCGCGTTTGATGGCACGCCCCTGCCCATTGCCTTGGGCATTCTCAGCTTCTCGACAATTGCGCTTTTGTTGATGTCGCAACTCGTTGAAACCGAAACAAACTAATTCATAAGGACGACACCATGTTGATACCTCGAGGAAAAACACCTGACTTGAACCTCCCCCTGGTCGGTGGCGGCACGTTTGATCTTGCGCGCGACGGCGGTTCCCGGGGCACGCTTTTGTGCTTTTATCGCGGCCGTCATTGCCCGGTTTGCATCACGCAGTTGAAAGACATGGGCGCGCATGTTGCGGGCTTTGCCGAACGCGGCGTGAAACTTATCGCGGTATCGGCCGACCCCGAAGACCGCGCCAGCGACATGGCAAAGGCCGTCGGCGACGGCGCCCCACCGCTCGCCTATAACCTGCCTTTATCAGAAGCGCGGGATTGGGGCCTTTTCATTTCGACGGGTCGCGGGACAACGTCGATCGGTATCGAGGAACCCGAACTTTTTTCAGAACCGGGTCTTTTCATGATCAACGCCGATCAGACACTTTATTACCAAGCGATCCAGACCATGCCGTTCACGCGACCAAGCTTTGGGGCGCTGTTGGGGGCGCTCGATTTTGCCATCGAAAAGAATTATCCCGCGCGCGGCGCCTATACAGGGCCGGTCTGACGACGCCTATTTGGGGGCGACTTCGCGCACTTTGCGGGCAAGATCTTGCGCGACGGCAAACGCGCCTTTGATCTTGTCAGAAGTCTTTGTCCAGTCGCGCCGCACAACGATTTTGTTGTCCTTCACCTTGGCCAGCCCGCGCTGGTCCTTGATGAAATCGACAAGCCCCACGGGATTGGCAAACTTGTCGTTGTGGAACTGGATCGTCGCGCCTTTCGGCCCAGTATCAAGCCGCGCAATGCCGGCCTTCTTACACTCCGCCTTGATCCGCACAACCAAGAGCAACGTATTGACCTCCTTGGGCAATTTACCAAAGCGGTCGATCAGTTCGGCTGCAAACCCTTCCAATTCGACTTTGGTCTGAAGTCCCGACAGGCGACGATAAAGCCCCAGACGCACATCCAGATCCGGCACGTAGGCCTCGGGGATCAGGACCGGCACGCCAAGGTTGATCTGTGGCGCCCATTGATCGTCGGCGTCTGACAGGCCTTCCATCTCACCCGCTTTGATCTTGGCAATCGCCTCCTCCAGCATGGACTGGTAAAGCTCGTAACCTACCTCGCGGATGTGACCCGATTGCTCTTCGCCCAAGAGGTTCCCGGCGCCACGAATATCGAGATCCTGACTGGCCAGTGTAAAGCCCGCGCCAAGGGAATCGAGCGTGCCCAGAACGCGCAATCGCTTTTCCGCCTGCGGCGTCAGCCGCACGCGTGGGCGGGTGGTCATATAGGCATACGCGCGGGTCTTCGAGCGCCCCACCCGACCCCGGATCTGATAGAGCTGGGCCAGCCCGAACATATCCGCGCGATGCACCACCATTGTGTTCGCCGTCGGAATGTCGAGCCCCGATTCCACGATGGTCGTCGCCAAAAGCACGTCGAACTTACCGTCGTAAAAGGCGTTCATCCGGTCATCCAGCTCGCCCGCCGCCATTTGCCCATGGGCAACAACGAACGACACTTCGGGCACCTGATCCTTGAGCCAGTCTTCGATCTCGGGAATGTCGGAAATGCGCGGCACGACAAAGAACGATTGCCCGCCGCGATAATGTTCGCGCAAAAGCGCCTCGCGCAGGGTCACGGTGTCAAACTCGCTGACATAGGTGCGGATGGCCAGACGATCGACGGGTGGCGTGCCGATGATCGACAAATCGCGCACCCCGGTGAGCGACAGTTGCAACGTGCGCGGAATGGGCGTCGCGGTCAGCGTCAGAACATGAATGTCCGAGCGCATCTGTTTCAGGCGTTCCTTGTGGTTCACGCCAAAGCGTTGTTCCTCGTCAATCACGAGGAGGCCAAGGTTCTTGAACCGCACCGATTTGGCCAGAACGGCGTGCGTGCCGACCACGATATCAACCGTGCCACGGGCAAGCCCTTCGCGTGTCAGGTTGGCTTCCTTGGACGACACGAACCGGCTAAGAGCCTGAACATTTACCGGAAATCCACGAAACCGCTCACGGAAACTTTGCGCGTGCTGGCGGGCCAAAAGCGTGGTCGGTGCAATCACTGCCACCTGAGCCCCTGACATCACCGCCACAAAAGCGGCTCGCATCGCAACTTCGGTTTTACCAAAACCCACATCGCCGCAGACCAGCCGGTCCATCGGTCGCCCCGCGCCCAGATCCTCAACCGTGTCGTTGATCGCCTTCATCTGATCGTCGGTTTCTTCGTAAGGGAACCGTGCCGAAAATGCGTCCCACATCCCATCGGGCGGTGCCATGACCGGGGCCGTGCGCAATTGACGCTCGGCGGCGATCCGGATGAGCTTGTCGGCAATCTGGCGGATACGCTCTTTGAGTTTGGCTTTCTTCGACTGCCATGCGCCGCCTCCCAACCGATCAAGCAGGCCTTCTTCATGGCCGTAACGGCTGAGCAATTCGATGTTTTCAACGGGCAGATAAAGCCGGTCGCCGCCCGCATATTCCAACAAGATACATTCGTGTGGCGCGCCAAGCGCTTCAACAACCTCAAGCCCTTTGTACCGCCCGACCCCATGGTCGACATGCACGATCAGATCACCGGGGCTGAGTGTCTGTGTTTCAGTCAGGAAGTTCTCTGCACGGCGTTTGCGCTTGGGCGCGCGCACCAGCCGATCGCCCAGAACGTCCTGCTCCGAGATCACCGAAAGCCCGTTTTTGCCCTCAAACCCATGTTCCAGCGCCCAGACACTTAAGAAAACACCGCCAACGCCTTCAGGCACATCGCGCCAGTCCTGAATTGGTGTTGCGCCGGTGATATCCTGATCTTCCATCAGGCCCTGAAGCCGCTCGCGCGCGCCTTCGGAGTATGAGGCGACGACCACCTGCCCCGATGTGCGTTTGGCCTGTACATGTGCCGCCAAAGCCCCGAAAAGGCTTACTGATTCCTGTTGCCGCTCCGGCGCAAAATCGCGCCCCACGCGCCCGCCTGCATCAATGACACCCGGCCCCGGCGGTTGCGGCAACGCCGAGAACGCGAGCATTCGGCGGTCCTTTGTCACCGCCTCCCAGGCGGCATCATCAAGGTAAAGACCACCGGGTGGTGCCGGCTTATAGACACTGTCGATGCGCCCCTTGGCGGTCATCGCCTCGTGGCGGCTGTCGTATTGATCTTCGATCGCGTCCCACCGGGCAATCCGCGCCGGTGTCACCTGATCATCCAGCGCGAATGTCGCATCCGGCAGATAGTCAAAAAGCGTTTCCAGCCGTTCGTGAAAGAACGGCAACCAGTGTTCGACGCCCGCGTGCTTCTTGCCCGCGCTAACGGCCTCATAAAGCGGATCGTCCGTGCCCGCCGCGCCAAATTCCAGCCGATAATTCTGACGAAACCGGGTGATCGATGCCTCGTCCAGAATGATCTCGCTCACCGGCGCAAGCTCGATCTCCCTCAGCTTTTCCGTCGTGCGCTGGGTGCCCGGATCGAACCGACGCGCGCCATCGAGCACGTCGCCAAAAAAGTCGAGCCGCACAGGACCGCCTTCGCCGGGTGGGTAAATATCCATGATCCCGCCACGGATCGCATAATCCCCGGGTTCGGTCACCGTGGGCGCCTGCACGAAGCCCATGCGCACCAAAAACGCCCGCAACGCCGCCTCGTCGACCCGGTCACCGACACGCGCTGTAAACGCCGCCTCGCTCAAAAGCGCGCGGGCTGGCACACGTTGCGTAACCGCGTTCAACGTGGTCAGCAGGACATAGCGCTTAGGCATCCCATGCACCAAAGCCGCAAGCGTCGCCATGCGGGTCGCAGAAATATCGGCGTTCGGCGACACCCGGTCATAAGGCAGACAATCCCAGCCCGGAAACGTCATCACGGGCATGTCGGGGGCGAAAAACGCGAGCGCCTCACGCATCGCCACCATGCGTTTGTCGTCACGCGCCACATGCACAATAGCACCGCCCGCGCGCTCAAGCTCGCTCAAGAGCAGCGTGGCATCAAACCCTTCGGGCGCGCCGCTGACGGTGATGTGTTTGGGATCGGACATGGAGGCGTGACGTAACCGCTTGGACCGTCGTGTCAACCGGGCCAGTGGTTAGAAACCAATCGGCCCGACATAAAGGTTCTTCCACATACCGAACATCGCGGTCACAAAAATCGCAAGAACCCCGATCATCTGGGTGAAAAAGCGGTGGCGCATCAGGCGTTTGATCAGGGCCGCGCCTGTGTCTCCGGCTGCGCGGATCTTGCGCGATGTCACCACCGACAAAAGCGCCAATATTCCCAAAGGTGCCGTCAAAAGCACCACAGCCTGCGCGATCTCGACGTCATAGAGAACCGCCAAAAGAACCAGCGCAGTCATCACCGCCGACCCGAACAGCATGATCCACACGCCCGCGACTTCCGCGATATAAAGAATGCGATTGACGTTGATGCGGACAAGATCGTTCAGATCCGTCATCGCCTCGCCCTCAACTTCGCCCTGCTTTTTGGCGCGGATGATCATGTCAAAAGGCACGCCAAGCACCCAGTGGCTCACCGATGACCACAACACAGCCAGCGCAATCCAATACCACAGATTCGAGAACGACCGCATGTCGATCACTTCAAAAACGGTTTCGTACCAATCCACGCGCTGCCTCGGCTTAACAATTCCGGCGGACACTAGAAAAAGCGACAAGCCTTGACCAGTGCCGAAGCGCCCGGTACCGCAAAAGAGATCGAACGTGTGCATGAAAGACATAAAGCGATGACGATTGGTTCATATCCGGCAACGCGCTTTAGGCGCACCAAAGTCTCAGACGCCCGCCGCCGACTGGTTCGCGAGAATACGCTTGGGGTCGATGACCTGATCTGGCCGATTTTCCTGCGCGATGGCGAAGATGATGAAACGCCCGTGGCCTCTATGCCCGGTGTGTCCCGCCTCACAATTGACCGCGTGGTTGCTAAGGCGCATGAGGCGCGCGATCTCGGCATTCCGACGATTTGCCTGTTCCCCTATATCGATACACGCTTCAAAACCGAAGCTGCCGAAGAAGCGTGGAACCCCGACAACCTCTCTAACCGCGCGACCCGTGCGATCAAAGACGCGGTGCCCGAAGTTGCCGTTATGACCGACGTGGCACTTGATCCTTATAACATCAACGGCCACGACGGGCTTGTGCGCGACGGCGTCATCCTGAACGACGAAAGCGTTGAAGCACTGGTAAAAATGGCCCTCGCACAGGCAGATGCAGGCGCGGATATTCTGGGGCCATCGGACATGATGGATGGCCGGATCGGTGCGATGCGCGCCGCTCTTGAGGCCGCCGGTCACACCAACACGTCGATCCTGAGTTACTCCGCCAAATACGCAAGCGCGTTCTACGGCCCGTTTCGCGATGCGGTTGGCGCGTCGGGTTTGCTGGTCGGTGACAAGAAAACCTACCAGATGGATCCGGGCAATTCTGACGAAGCATTGCGGCTGGTTGAGCGTGATCTGATCGAAGGCGCGGATATGGTCATGGTCAAACCCGGCATGCCGTATCTCGATATCTGCCGACGGGTGAAAGACACATTCGGCGCGCCCACCTTCGCCTATCAGGTGTCCGGCGAATTCGCGATGATCAAAGCGGCGGCACAAAATGGCTGGCTTGATGGTGAAAAGACCATGTTCGAAAGCCTGCTCGCCTTCAAACGCGCGGGATGCGACGGCATTTTGACCTATTTCGCCCCCGACGTGGCCCGCGCACTGAACGGCTAATTCTGGCTTTTGATCGGGCCTGACCCTCTGCGGGTTCCAAATCCGGCGCAAAGACGCCGAGACCACTATAGAGGGTGACTCTGTTCGCGGCCTCCACTATAATTGGTAGCTGAACGGTCAAATAAGACCGTCAGACGAGGCATAACGAGCAAAAAGGGTCTTTCCCATGACAGGTCTACCTCGCCGCGCGCTCATCACGGGCATCGCGGCTACATTCGCACTGGCGGCGTGCGGCAACGGCATCGGCAGCGATGGCGCCACGAAACTTGATGCGCGCGCGGACGCAGCACTTTCCTTTCTCGATAATCAGTATCCCGGCACGCGCGATTTGCGCGACAAGGCGGTTGGCATGTTGGTCATGCCGCTTGTTACCGAGGCGAGCTTCGGCTTTGGCGGGTCCTACGGGCGCGGCGTTTTGCGCGTGAACGAGGTCACGGTCGATTATTATTCGGCCACGCAAGCCAGCTTCGGCATTCAGGCCGGTGGTCAGCAATACGCCCATATCCTCTACTTTATGACCGAAGAAGCGCTGGCCGAGTTCCGTGCATCCTCCGGTTGGGCGGCAGGTGCTGACATCGAATATGCGTTGAATGATCGAGGCGGCAACCTTTCGGCGGAAACCACAACGGTGCTTTCCCCCGTGATCGCGGTGGTCTTTGCACAAGCTGGTCTTGCGGCGGGTGCATCCGTGGAAGGCACGAAATACACGCGCATCATTCCTTAACGGTGCGGACTTTCCATTAACTTTCCGTTCGTTACACCGTGACGTTCTTCTAAATCAAAGTCTTGCGCGCGATATGTTTCGCGCGCGAAACATTTTTGGTGGCTTCGCGTGGGGTGCAGCGATCATTGAGCAACGTCAGACGTTAACCTTTCGCACCCGTTCGTAGCCAATCAGGCAAAGTAGCGCGATTACCTGAAACACCCCGCCCAGATAAAACGCCGCTGCTGCTGACCCCGTCGCGTCAGACAGCAGCCCGGACAGCACAGGTGAACTGACAAACGACACGTAGTAGACGGTGAAAAACAGCCCCATGCCATAGGCCAAAGCCTCGCGCGGCAGTGCAATCGCGGGAAGGCTCATCACCGCGCCCGCCGACGCGCCGATGCAAATCCCAATGCCGACAAAGATCATCAGATTTCCCGGAAAATAGACCGTCATCGGGGTCAAAATTGCCATCACGCCCAGAGAGGTCGCAATCAACAGATCACGCCGCGCGATCTTGTCGGCAATCCAGCCGCCAAACGGGCTAACAATCGCTGTCGTCCAAAGCACAAGGCTCGTTCGACGCCCGGCTTCTTCCAGCTCAAAACCGGCCTCCACCAAAAGTGACGCGCCAAAACCGAAGATCACGGCGATGCCAGCGTTGAAGAATCCCCAGACGCCGCCCGAAAGAAGCGCGATCTGTATTTCGCTGCGAACAAGCCTGCGCGGCACGGGGCGCGATCCGGCATTGGGCGGTGCTCGGTAGAACATAAGGATCAAGACGGCGAAAATCGCCGAGAGAATCGCGATCCCCCACAAGCCTGCTTCCAGCCCGAACAGACGAAACACCGGCGGCATAAGCACCAGCGAAAGCGCGATTCCAAGCGGCCATGAGTTGATGAATATCCCCATCGCGGTGGAGATTTCGCGCCCCTGAAACCAATCCGCGACCATTTTGGTCATCAGGATATTGAGCATCACCCCGCCAAGGCCTGCAACCACCTGCCCGACCAGAAACAGGTTCCAGTCCGGGGCGAGCGCCATGACAGCGCCGCCAATCGCCATAAGCGTAAGCGACGCGCCGACGACTTGTTTTTCGCCGAACCGCGCGCCAAGCGCAGGCCCCGGAAACGCCACGACCAGCCCGGGTAAAAAGTAAAGCCCGATGGCGAACCCGATCTCGGCCAACCCGATGCCATAGACGCCCTGCAATCCCGGCCCCAGAGCGCCCACGGCTTGAAATTGCACCGCCATGATCGTGCGGCCCGAGAACAAAAGCGCAAGAATTCCCCAGCGGTTCAGCATTAAAGTGTCGTTGAATTCTGGTGGCGCGTGCGGCGCCTGAAACCGTCAGTCAAATGATCGCAACCTTTTGAAAAGGCTTGAGGTATCCCAACGCCCTCCACCCATCTTTTGAACGTCCTTGTAGAATTGATCCACAATGGCCGTCACCGGCAGGCTGGCGTCAATCTCGTTGGCGGTGTCCAGACAAATGCCAAGATCCTTGCGCATCCAATCCACGGCGAACCCGTGTTCGAACTGGTCATCGAGCATCGTCTCAAAACGATTGGCCATCTGCCATGACCCGGCCGCGCCTTGAGAGATAACCTCGACCACGTCGCGCCCATCAAGACCGGCTTTCTCGGCAAAGTGGAGCGCTTCTGAAAGCCCCTGAACCAGACCTGCTATTGCGATCTGATTGCACATCTTGGTCATTTGACCCGCGCCGGACGTTCCGATGCGACGGCAAATCTTTGAATAAACCTCCATGATCGGAAGGGCGCGATCATAGGCCCCTTGATCCCCACCGCACATGATCGAAAGCTGGGCGTTTTCCGCACCCGCTTGCCCGCCGGAAATAGGCGCATCGACAAAAGAGACATTCGCGGTATCGGCTGCTGCATAAAGCTCGCGGGTGACGGCGGCGGAAACGGTGGTGTGATCAACGAAAACGGCCCCCGGCTTCATTCCAGCGAACGCGCCATCATCGCCAAGACAAATCGAGCGCAGATCATCGTCGTTGCCGACGCACGCCATCACGAAATCTGCCCCCATCGCGGCTTCACGCGGTGTGCGCGCGAATGCGCCCTTGTGATCTTCGACCCAGTTTTCGGCCTTTGCGGCGGTGCGATTGAACACCGTCACATCGTGGCCGGCGGCCTTTAGATGCCCTGCCATCGGGTATCCCATGACACCCAATCCGAGAAATGCACACTTTGCCATTCCGACCTCCCTTGTCTTCCGCTGTGTCGCAGGGTTTACCTAAAGGACCCTCAAGTCTAGTCAACAAGGTCCCATGCTTCGAGTATTCCGCTGGCTGACGCGCATTGTGACAGGGCTTGTGCTTTTGTCGATTGCCGCGGTCGCCCTTCTTTACTGGTTCTTCTCGCGTTCAATCCCCGATTACAGCGAAGATTTGGCTGTTTCCGGGATTTCTGCGCCTGTCGAAATTGTGCGCGATAACGCCAATGTGCCCCACATTTTCGGAGCTACCGACGCGGATGTCTATTTCGGGCTTGGGCTGGCCCATGCGCAGGACCGCATGTGGCAAATGTTGCTGCTCCGGCGCACGGCACAGGGACGGCTTTCCGAACTCTTCGGCACGCGCAGTGTTAAGATTGATGAACTTCTGCGCAGGCTTGATCTTTATCCATTGGCCGTCAGATCAGTGGCCGCACAGGACGCATATACCCGCACCGCGCTTGAAGCCTATGCCGACGGTGTCAATGCGTGGCTGAAAGAAGTGAATGCGGGCGCACGCGGTCGTGGCGCTCCGGAGTTCTGGCTTTTTGAGCCGTCGATTGCGCCCTGGCAACCGGGCGACAGTCTTGCGATTGCGAAACTGATGGGGCTGCAACTCACCGGCGCGCTTGAGAGTGAAGTTTTACGCGCCCGCGCGTCGCTCTTGTTGTCGGACGAGCGTCTGAAAGACATATTGCCCGATCCGCCAGGCGCAGTCGGCCCGGAAATCCCGAAATACGCAGAGCTTTTTGACGCGCCTTTGCCCCGTTTCGCGGCGAACACGCGCGCGCCCTTCGACGCGCTTTCCCCGGTCAAACCGCTGGGATTGGCCGGTGCCTCCAATGCCTTTGCCGCCGCACCTGCGCGATCCGCCGCCGGAGGAACGCTTTTGGCGAACGATCCGCATCTAGGTCTGACCGCGCCGTCGATCTGGTATCTGGCACGGCTGGAACTGGAGAGCGGCGGCGTTATCGGCGGCACATTCCCTGGCGCGCCTGCGATCCCGGTTGGGCGCACCGACCGGCTCGGCTGGGGTATGACGACGGCATATATCGACGATCAGGACGTGTTCATCGAAAAACTGAACCCGGACAATCGCGAGGAGGTTCTGACGCCGGATGGGTGGAAGCCGCTGCGGTCGCGCACGTCGATTATCAATGTCAAAGACGCCGACCCGATCAACATCACACTCAGGTGGTCCGACAACGGGCCGATCCTGCCGGGCACGCATTTTGATCTGGGCACGATCACCCCGCCGGGGCATGTCGCATCGCTGAGCTGGACGGCGCTTTCGGCGAACGACCGCACTCTTCAGGGTTTCTTAGAACTGATGCGCGCGCAAAATA
>CALLWO010000112.1 GCA_938016355.1 uncultured Boseongicola sp.
CCCCTTTGAAAGATTGTCATAGGCCACCGGCGTAAAGCCAGCCTCGGCCAGCGCCTTACAGGCGTGGCTGCCGATATATCCGGCACCTCCGGTGACAAGTATTTTCATGGCTCTGCTCTGCCCGATGTCGCTCTTATTGGCCTTTGTCGTCATCTTAGCTTCACTGTGTGGCAGAACAACGGCAAAGAGCGCACCGAGATTTTAGAATAGTCGTATCTTTGACTTGTGTGTGGTAATACCGTCGCCGTTGCGCTGGGGTGTTTGTGTTTGAAAAGGTACAGGTTGATGCCACTTGATCTTCAGGCTGCGGAGATTTCACTCGCAGGGACCCAAGTTAGAAGACTCTTTTTCAGCGCCCTCTTCTTTAGCGTGTTCACCAACCTTCTCATGCTCACCGGACCGCTTTTTATGCTTCAGGTCTACGACCGGGTGCTGGGCTCGCGGTCAGAAGAAACGCTGGTGGCTCTGGCCGCGTTGGTCGCCCTTCTCTACTTCTTTTACTGGCTTTTGGAATTTGCCCGCGGACGCGTGATGGCGCGGGTCGGCGCGCGCTTTCAGGGTGCGATGAACGAACGCGTCTTTCGCGCGGTGCTGGAACGTGCGGCCCTTCGAAAAGGCACGCAAAAAGGCTCTATACAAGACCTTGAGGCGATCCGGGGCTTCTTTGGCGCGCCGGTGATGCTCGCGCTGTTCGACATTCCATGGACCCCGGTTTTTCTCGTGGCGATCTTTCTCTTTCATCCCATGCTGGGGTGGCTGGCGGTGTTCGGCGGGGGGCTTTTGATCACGGCGACCGTGCTCAATCAGGTGCTGACCCATAAGAAAACGGCGCGTGCGGCCGAACTGAACCACGCCGGCGCGCGTTTTGCGCGGCAGGCGGAACTTGGAGCCGACATGCTTTGGGCCCAAGGCATGGGCGCTGCGATGACCGATCGCTGGAGCGCGCTTCAGGACGCGGCGACCGAACAATCCATGCGGGCCAGCGACTGGACCGGCTCGTTCACGTCCTTCACACGCGCTTTCCGGCTGTTTTTACAATCGGCGATGCTGGCGGTGGGCGCGTGGCTTGTGTTGCAAAACGCGATGACGGCGGGCGCGATGATTGCCGCTTCTATCCTTTTGGGGCGGGCTCTTGCGCCGGTGGAAACCGGGCTGTCGCAATGGGCCAGCGTGCAGCGCGCGCGCGCAGGCTGGCGCGATCTCAAGGTGCTTCTGGCCGAAATTCCCGCCCGCGAGATCCCAAGCGAACTGCCCGCGCCCGCCGCGCGTCTTGACGTCAAGAACATCTCGCTTGTGATCAAACGCGGCGACAAGCCCGTGCTGCATCAGGTCAGTCTCGATCTTGCCCCCGGCGAAGCGCTTGGCGTTATCGGGCGCAGCGGCTCGGGCAAAACCACGTTGGCGCGTGTGCTGGTCGGGCTTATCCCGCCCACTGCGGGCGAAGTGCGCCTTGCCGGGGCGACGCTTGCTCAATACGGGCCTGAACGTCTGGGGCATTACATCGGCTATTTGCCTCAGGACGTGCAGCTCTTTGAGGGCACGGTTGCGGAAAACATCGCCCAGATGGCCCTGGAGCCGGATCAGCAGAAAATCGTCGCCGCCGCCAAGAAAGCCCATGTCCACGACGTGATCCTTGGCCTGCCTCAGGGCTATGACACGCCTCTTGGTGGCGCGGATGCGCGGCTGTCGGGGGGGCAGAAGCAACGGCTGGCGCTGGCACGAGCGCTTTACAACGATCCGGTGCTTCTGGTGCTTGATGAACCTAATTCTGCGCTTGATTCCGAAGGGTCCGAGGCGCTGAACGCCGCTGTTGCCGCGATGAAAGCCGACGGGCGCGCGGTGCTGATCATGACCCATCGCCCCACGGCCATTTCCGCCTGTGACAAGCTCTTGGTGCTCGAAGGCGGCAAACCCGCCGGTTACGGCCCCCGCGACGAAATCATCCGCGCGATGATGAAAAACGCAGGCGATGTGCAACGCGCCGTGACACGGCCCGCCTCATGAGCCGCACCCCCAAAACATGGAGCGCCAAGTTCCCCCTGACCGTCGGCTTTGCGGCTGTCCTCCTGATGCTCGGTGGCCTTGGCGCATGGAGCGTTGGCACCGAAATCGCAGGCGCGGTCGTCGCGCCGGGCACCGTGCAGGTCGAAAGCGACCGTCAGGTCGTGCAGCACCCCGATGGCGGGGTCGTGGGCGAAATACTGGCGCGTGACGGCGACAGCGTCGCGGCGGGCGATGTGCTCGTGCGCCTTGACGGGACGTTCTTGAAATCGGAACTGGCGGTGATCGAAGGTCAGCTGGCCGAGATATTCGTCCGCCGTGCCCGGCTGATTGCCGAACGCGATGACGCCCAGGCGCCCGATTACAGCGATGCCCCGCAATTCACCACGCTGGAGGGTCCTGCGCTTCAGACCTTGATCGACGGTCAGACGAACCTCTTTCGCGCCCGCGCCACCTCGCTCGATCAGGAAGCGCGCCAACTCGGGGAACAACAGGCCCAGATCGAACGTCAGATCGAAGGCACCGAGGCCCAGCTCGCCGCGCTCAGCCGTCAGCTCGACTTGATCAGTCAGGAACTCACCGATGTCCAAAGCCTGTTTGACCGCGGGCTGGTGCAGGGCACACGGCTTTTGGAATTGCAGCGCGAAGAAGCCCGGCTTCTGGGCGAGATCGGCAATCTGACGTCGCGCATCGCGGAATCCCGCACCCGGATTTCGGGTCTGGCAATCGAGACACTCAAACTCAAGGACCGCCGCCGCGAAGACGCCATCACGCGGCTGCGCGACATCGGCTATTCCGGCATCGAACTGGAAGAGCGCCGGATCAGCCTGAGCGAGCGCATCGCGCGCCTTGATGTGCGTGCGCCCGTGGCCGGTGTGGTCTTTGACAGCCGCGTCTTTGCCGTTCAGTCCGTGGTCCAGCCGGCAGAAGCCATGATGTTTCTCGTCCCCGGGGATCAGCCGTTGCAGGTCTCGGCGCGTATCGACCCGATCGACGTCGATCAGGTGTTTGCCGGTCAGGACGTCGCGCTGATGTTCACCACGTTCAACCGGCGCACGACGCCCGAAGTGCCGGGCCGGGTGATCCGGGTATCGGCGGATGCGGAAACCGACGAGGTAACCGGCATGCCGTTCTATCAGGCGATCCTGATCCCCGATGCCGACGCCATGGCCGCCCTGCCCGATCTGACGCTTTTGCCCGGCATGCCGGTTGAGGCGTTCCTGAAAACCGAAGATCGCACGCCGATGTCCTATCTGACCCAGCCGCTCACGGTCTACTTTCAGCGCGCCTTCCGTGAGGAATAACAGGTAAAGGCGGAGACAATGGCTCTGGTACATACCGCTATAGAGATGCAGCAGACACAAAGGACCGCATCGTTGCTGCCACAGACGGACAAGGCAACAGAACAAGCGTAGTGCTGGATGGGGCGTAGGTGAGAGTCCCGAACAATCCATACCAGTCAAAGCTATGGTTTGGGCTTAAGGCAAGGGCACTCAAGCGAGACAACTACGAATGCCAATACTGCCAAACACTCTGTTTAACAGGCAGGCCAAGGCACCCAAGAAACGCGGTGGTTGATCACATCATACCGCACAAAGGCGATTACGATCTGTTTGTTGACCTCGACAACCTCCAGACATTGCACAAAGCGTGCCATGACGGAAGAAAGCAGCGGATAGAGAAGTCCAGCAGGATGCAACGCAATGATGGATGGTAGCCCCCCGGTATCTAATCTTGAAATGGCCCTTGGTGCATAACCCGCCGCCCACCTTCATTCGCAATATCTGAAATTTTAAACCGGGGTGTCTCTTATTCGCGCGCATAAACGTCGTCATAGCGCTCGATGTCGTCTTCGCCCAGATAGCCGCCGGTCTGCACCTCGATCAGAACCAGATCGGCTTCACTTTCGTTTTCCAGCCGATGCTTGGCGCCGACGGGGACATAGACGCTCTGGTTTTCGCTCAGGCGCCGTTTCGTCTCGCCCACGGTGACCTGCGCCGTGCCCTCCACGACGACCCAATGTTCAGCGCGCCGCTGGTGGGATTGCAGGCTGAGACGTCCGCCGGGTTTCACCACGATGCGTTTGACGCGAAACCGATCCCCCAGAACGAGCGTTTCGAACCAGCCCCATGGCCGGTGATCGCGGGGGAATTCGACCGCTTGGGGGGCGTTTTCGCTTTTTAGAATCTCCACCGCGCGCCCCACGGCCTGAGCGGCGTCGCGCGGGGCCACCAGAACCGCATCGGGCAGGGCGACGGCCACCATGTCTTTCAGCCCGATCCCGACCAGCCGCTGCCCGTCGCCCGAAGCGAGGTAGGAATTCTCGCAATCCAGCGCCAGCGCTGTGCCATCGGTGATCGTGCCGCGGCCTTTCTCGCGCCAGACCGCATCCCATGATCCAAGGTCGGACCAACCGCCGCTCCATGGCGCGACATAGAGGCCACTGGCCTTTTCCATCACCGCGTGATCGAGCGAAATCGTCTCTAAATCAGCCCAAATACCCGGATCGAGCCGCAAAAAGCCCAGATCGTCCGTGCCTTTGGCAAGGGCGCGATCGGCACCATCCAATATCGCCGAGGCATGG